>CANHJJ010000135.1 GCA_947460565.1 Bacteroidota bacterium | reverse complement strand
TAGGCAGCAATGGAAGTTCGGAATGTATTTTCTGGAAAATCAATAGGATCATAACCATGCAAAGTATATCCGCGGCAAAGCATAATGGCTAGACGATTAAATGGTACATCTACTTTTGTTTTATCACCTGTTTCAGCATGTTCTAAACGCAATTCTCCACCATATTCTTTCTTCCAATCTTTATTTAAATATAATAATAGATTCAAATTTCGGAACCAAGTTTCTTTCATTGGATGGTAATTAAAATCAGCATGCATGTCTAAGAAACTTTTTGCTTTTCCTTGATGGATTCCTCCACCATAAAACTCAGGGTCAATAAATACATCTTCGTTGGTTACATACTTAATCCAATCTTCAAAACGTTTTGAAGTTAAATCATCATAAAGTTCGGTAAACAAGCCTCCCATGGTCCAAAACTTAGATTTTTCAAATTTGTTTTTAGCAAAAACATAATCAGCACTGGCTGTTTCTATTTCTGGAATGCTATTGTAAAGCGCTGTAATTTTATCCTCATAGCATAGACCATCAACAGCTACAACTGGAAATGGTTTTGCGGTCAAAAATTCGTTTCTATACTTCTCTTTGTTGGCTTCTATAAAATCAAAATTTATCATAAAATGTGTTGTTTAATAATTCTCAAATATTGTATTGCCTGTATCTATTAACTATGACATTCGTCAAAAATAAATATGATTTTAACTACTATTTAGCTGCTTTATTACGAAATTAACTTCCCCTGATCTTCTCGTATTTAGATAGGTTGGCAACATTAATTTCTCCCAATAATTCAATAGCTTTAGGTTTTTCAATTTCACTTGCCCCCTTATAAATGTTTACCAATTCATCGCTTTTGGCTTCAAAGAAAACAAGTAACATTACAGTATTGGGTGAAATTCTAAATACCTTCTGTACTTGCTCTAATGAATTGTATATCTGTTTGCGCGCTCCTTCAGGATTCTTGTAAAATTGATCCATTCCTTTGCGGTGGTAGTTATAATAAGCTAATCTCAGAGGCCTAAATCTCTCATTAAGTATATTATCGATCAGATTATACCTTGTTCTTGTATTACCAAAAGCTTTCCAACCAGCCGAACCAGAAGCTTGTTGAGCCACATTCATTATTTGTAAGGCTTTGTTGAAATAAGGAGTACCTGCTTCTAATCCATAGCTATCATAGTCTAAACCTACAATATAATTTGCATAGAAAGAAAGCAATGAAATCAAGTTATTGGTATAGGATGCTTCATTGTAATCAAATCTTTGTTGCTCATTGTATGCAAACTCAAAGTTATCATCATTGAAAGTAAACAATACGCTATTGTAGTTTGACGCAAAAATAGGTCTACGGCTCTGAATAATGGCACCTGCCGATATTTCACCTGTTTGTTGGTTGTATGATTTTAATTGAATTTCGATATAAAACTCAATGCTTTCATTGTTTACAATTTTATCATTACTCCATTTTACATTCGAAAAAAACTGTTTGATATCTGCTTCAAGTTTTCTGAAAACAGATTTGTCTGTAAGTTGAATTTGAACATCCGTTACCTTCACTGTCACGTTCAAATCTTGCTGCTGTTGGGCAAACAAAGTTGAGAATAGACCAATGGAAAGTAGAAGAAGTATAGTCTTTTTCATCATGAATTACTGTGCTTTTTTATTGAGTAAATCTAGCATTTTATTAACGATATTATGCGCTACTTGTTGTTTGCTCAATAAAGGAAAATCAGTTTTACCCTCATTAGCAACAAAAAAACTTACCTGATTGGTATCAGTGCCAAATCCGCTGCCTTCATCTTGCAAGGAGTTCAACACAATCATATCTGCATTTTTGCTTTCAAGTTTTCCTTTGGCGTATAACTCGCCATCATTGGTCTCGAGAGCAAAACCTATTAATACTTGTTTACTGCTTTTTGTTTGACCAAGATGCTTTAGAATATCACTTGTCTTTTTAAGGATGATTTGCATATCCTCATTTGATTTTTTAATTTTTTGATCGGCAATTGTTATTGGCGTATAATCTGCAACAGCAGCACTCATGATGGCAGCATTACAATTTTCAAAATGCATTTTGCAAGCTTCATACATCTGCTCAGCACTTCTCACATTAATTCTTTGAATGCCGGGGTGGATGGTTTTTAATTGACTGGGTCCACTCACCAAAATTACCTCAGCACCCGCATGAGCGCATGTCTCTGCTATGGCAAATCCCATTTTGCCAGTGGAGTAATTTCCAATAAACCTTACTGGATCAATGTTTTCGTAAGTGGGGCCTGCAGTTATAAGGATTTTCTTTCCGCTAAGTCTGTCTTTTTTTGAAAAAAAATCTTCAATAAAAGTAAGGATGTTTTCTGGCTCAGCCATGCGTCCTTTGCCTGATAAACCACTTGCCAATTCCCCCTCTTCGGCATCTATGATAAGGTTTCCAAAGCTTTGCAGTTTATGAATGTTATGAACCGTGCTTGGGTGAACATACATGTCTAAATCCATCGCAGGAGCAAACATCACAGGGCATCTGGCTGAAAGATAAGTGGCCAATAGTAAATTGTCGCAAATACCATTCGCCATTTTACTTATGGTATTGGCACTTGCAGGAGCTATCAGCATCAAATCGGCCCACAAGCCTAACTCAACATGGTTATTCCATTCACCTGTGGTTTTATCACTAAATTCAGTATAAACCTTGTTTTTTGAAAGGGTAGATAAGGTAAGTGGTGTTATAAACTCCTTGGCAGCATCCGTTAATATTACTTTTACTTCAGCACCTTGTTTTACAAGTAACCTAACAAGAAAAGCCGCTTTATAGGCGGCTATGCTTGCTGTTATACCAAGTAATATTTTCTTATTTTTTAGCATAAAGCTAAATAAAATTTTAACTGGAAATTATTTTTTGTCAGGGTTACGATAGTAAATTTTACCCTCGATATATTCTTCAGTAGCAATTAAACTAGGTTTTGGCAATCTTTCATAAAACTGAGAGATTTCGATTTGCTCACGGTTTTCGAATACTTCTTCTAAGGTATCGCCATCGTTGTCAAACTCGTTCAATTTTTCGTGCAACTCTTCTTTTATTTGAACAGAAATTTGGTTTGCTCTTTTAGAAATAATAGCAATTGTTTCGTAGATATTGCCAGTTTCTTCTTCAAGCTTACGCAAGTTACGAGCAATGGTAGTGTTAGTTACGTTTTGGTAATTGTTCATTTTTATATTAAGATTTATTGTTTTCAATTTTCTTTAAAGCTTGTTCAGCCTTGGTTTTTATCGTTTTTGCATCATTAAAGTATTTACTACTTTCAGTGTACAATTCTGCATATTCATTAAAAGCTTCTATGGTTTCGTTAAACCTTTGTTGTTGTTTTTCAGGAATACTTCTTACGGCCAATAAATAATATGATTTCACCACCAAGAAGTCGATTTCTTCTTTTTGTGCTACCTCAGGGAAATCACGACCCACATTTTTTAAAGCTACAATTGAACTTTTATATTCACCTATATCAAAATACAGTTTAGCTGTTTTGTATGCTTTAAAAGATAATTTATACCTCAATCGATCTATTAAAACATTGCATTCAGATATAAACTTACTTTCAGGATATACATTGATAAACAATTTCAATGTTTCAATAGCCTTATAGGTATCTGTTTGGTCTAATTCATATTCCTGCGATTCAAGATAAGAACAATAAGCATTTAAGTACAAGCACTCCTCTGCAAACATACCTGTTGGGTATGATTCGTAATAGGTCTTAAACTGAAATCCTGCAATTTGATATGATTTTAAACCATAATTACATTGTGCATTATAATATAAAATCTTTTCAGCCATACTGGTACCACTATACACTTCCTCCAATTGCTCAAATAAAACTTGGGCCCTGTAGAAATCTTTTTTCTTATAATAATACTCTGCTAACTCTAGCTTTTGCTTGTTGTCGGGACTTTTTAATGCTTTCTGAAACTTGCTTCTACAAGCCGGCATCAAGAGTATTCCTACAACACTTATAATTAGAATAATATGCTTCATTAAAATCAATCCGCAAAATTATCATTTTATTTTACTTTTTGTAACAATATTTTTGTCCCTTGTCTATAATAAAATAATGTCTATATTTATTTCCTATATCTTTATTAGGAAAAGTTAATGATTTGAGAAACAGACTACTCTGCATAGTGCTTATGTGTGTGCTGCAATTGAAAGCGCAAAACAAATTGAAAACTGTTGCAGACACGCTTGTGCAAAATTCTGTTGATTCAATGCTCGAAAAACCAGTTTTGGGTCCAGTAAAAAGTAAAAGAGATAGCATCCTACAATATTCATTTTCATATCTTGGGAATAGATACAGGAGAGGAGGGACTGGAAAAAAAGGATTTGACTGCAGTGGATATACCATGGTTGTGTTCTCAAAGTTTGGGGTGAAACTCCCTCATACCTCTGCTGGACAAGGTTTAGTCGGTATTGATGTTCCAAAGAGCAATGCCCGCAAAGGAGATTTGATTTTTTTTAAAGGTCGCAGGAGTAAAAGGCGCATTGGCCATGTCGGTATCATTATTAGCAACAAAGGCGAACCTATTAAATTCATTCACTCATCCACAAGCGAAGGGGTGAGGATAGATGCGCTTGATGGAATGTACTACAAAAAAAGATTCATGAAAATAAAAAGGGTGCTATACTGATAAACATAAAAAAGGCCATCCAAATAATTGGATAGCCTCATTTTTTTAAAATCTTTCGCTTATTTGTATAAAACGTCTTTCACCGCTTTCACTACCTTAGGTACACTTGGCAAAAACTCAGCTACAAAAGTTGGCGCATATCCTAGTGGGGTATCGGCAGTAGTTATTCTGGTTATAGGTGCATCCAAGTAATCAAATGCACGTTTTTGAACCATGTAGGTAATTTCTGTAGAGATGGATGCCAATGGCCATGCCTCTTCTACAATAATCAAACGATTGGTTTTCTTTACCGACTCTATCACAGTATCATAATCTATAGGGCGAACGGTGCGCAAATCAATAACTTCTACACTGATGTTTTCTGCTGCCAATTCTTCGGCAGCGGCCAAGGCCACCTTCATTATTTTTCCAAAAGAAACGATGGTTACATCTGTTCCTTCACGTTTTATATCTGCTTTTCCGATAGGAATAAGGTATTCTTCTTCAGGCACTTCTCCTTTATCGCCATACATTTGCTCGCTTTCCATGAAGATAACGGGGTCGTTATCTCTAATAGCTGTTTTAAGTAATCCTTTTGCGTCATATGGGTTTGAAGGAACTACCACTTTTAGACCGGGGCAGTTGGCGTACCAATTTTCAAATGCTTGGCTATGTTGCGCTCCTAGCTGACCTGCACTACCTGTAGGGCCGCGGAATACCATAGGAATATTAAATTGACCACCACTCATTTGGTACATTTTAGCAGCAGCATTTATCACTTGGTCGATAGCAACCAATGAAAAGTTGAAAGTCATAAACTCAATAATAGGTCTTAAGCCATTCATAGCTGCACCCACACCAATTCCCGCAAAGCCCAATTCAGCAATAGGGGTATCGATGATGCGTTTTTCGCCAAATTCATCCAACATTCCTTGACTCACTTTATAAGCGCCATTGTATTCAGCTACTTCTTCTCCCATCAAAAAAACGTCATTGTCTCTGCGCATCTCTTCATTCATTGCTTCGCGTAAGGCTTCTCTAAATTGTATAACTCTCATTTGCTCTTTGATAAAATTTATGTTTACTGCAAAAATAGATTTATTAAGGCTTTATCAAAATTAAGCTTGTCCAAAATTTAATTTATCATGATAATCAG
>CANHJJ010000134.1 GCA_947460565.1 Bacteroidota bacterium | reverse complement strand
TGAGGAGTATAGCTAATTCTAAAACAAACTCCATTTCGTTCCATCACCCTAAAACCAAGTATTCCCGTTGGTAAAATTTCGTTAGTTGCATTACTTTTTGATAGCAATGTATAACCAAAGCCTAATTCTAATTTCTCTTTATTTGCTCCATACAAAACACTTGTTGCAAATGGAAACATTAAGGTTCCTTGTTCTAAATATATCTTATTTAGAAACTTACCTTCAATGGGATTAAAACCGGCACCTACCCTACCCAACCAAGTAATGTTTTCATTGTTATTTCTGAACAAGTATTTCTCGTAATTTACTGAATAAAAAAGGCCTGCTCCACCAAATTCAACATACCAATTATTCAAACCTTGTGGTGCCACATAATTATCAGCCACGTAGTTTTCATCTTGCGCCAAAATTGATTTTGACAAAAAGAATAAAATAAAAAGTATGGATATATAGTTTTTCATGTTCAAGTTTGCAATATATTTAAATGTCAAAGTTATTACATATTATTTATAGATTAATACATGACAGTAGCTTGGATGTAAGCATCTGCTCAGCCCTATTAGCTTGGCCTTTGGCTCAATACTATTGCCCACAATCTAATTGGGTTCTTATCCTTGCTATAAGCGTTCAAATCATTTATATATCAGATCATATTTTTGATGTTATTCTAAAGAAAACACTAATACTTTCGGAAAGGCATCGCTTTATTAAAGAATATTTAAAACTATTTATGCTGGTTTTAGCCTTTTTATTCCTAACTAACATTTATCTCTGCCTTTTATTTCTAAATACAAGTGCGCTTTTAAATGGATTTGGGTTGTGTGTGGTTGTGCTTATTTATTTTTATAACAACATTAAACTTAAAATAATCCCTAAAGAAATACTTACTGCAATTATTTATTCTATGGGTATTTGCCTTATACCTTTTTACTTTAACATGACTAACAACAAATTCTTCGAAATTCTTTTTCTAATGATGGGTATATCCATTTGCACATTTATTAACCTAATTTGCAACAACCTTTTTGAATGGGATGAAGATGAAACGAATTCCGAAAATTCATTTGGTCAAAAAGTGGGAATTTTGCATTCAGAGCGACTGCTTAAATTGTTCTATTTAATAAGCTTTTCAGGCTATATTGGAAGTTTATTCTTTAATGATTTTTTCATCAAAGAATTTAGCCTTTCATTATCATTCATTAGTCTAATACATCTATTGATTTATAAATATCAAAACTTGCCTTTTTTAAAAAAATACAAACGAAGTATATTGGAATGGAGTTTTGCCATGCCAAGTTTAATTTATATATTGTTATAAAAAAGAAAAGTCCACAATTACTGAGGACTTCTTGAGGTTCAAAATATAAAAACAACTATTTTTCAGCTAGGTATTTTGAGGCTATTTGTAAAGGCAATTGCTCTTCAACATCTACCATCAATTCAACATACCCTGCATCTGAGGTAATATCTATTTCATTAGCTGTGGCTGGTGATAACACGATTAATTTTTCAGGAATCGATTCAAGTTGATTCAAATCAAACATCACACAACCACTATCTGTATTGGCTGTCATTAATATTTTATAGGTATCATCCATAAGCTGTATTGGTAAACCCAATTCATCAAAGTCACTGCCTTTTTCATTTGTAATAGGGAGAACTTTAACAGTTAAAAGTTTGCTAATAGTATAGCTGGTGCTTTCATCTATTGTTTTTGTTTGACTCCTTACTATTCCTGTGTCAGGATTCAAGGTGCTTTTCATAACATCAACAAATGAGAGTTCATTATTAATAAATAAGAACATCGACCCGTACATAGCAATTAGATACTTGATTAAAAATTTCATAATGTGAGTTTTTATCTTTTTCTCACTTTATCCAAATTTAATCCAAAAATATAACTAGTTAGATATCAGATAACTAAAAAAAAGTCGCAATGAATAATTATCCCAATTTGAAACTTTCGTTCCTATATTTTAATCTACTTGTAGCATCAAACCTTTCAAATATTCTCCTTCAGGATGGTATATATTTATCGGATGGTCTTCAGGTTGGCTTAGTTGTTTAATAATCCTAACATTTCTTTGAGCATCAGCTGCAGCAGAGAATACAATCTTGCGGAACAAATCTTTGTCAATATGTTGAGAGCAGCTAAAAGTAAAAATCATGCCTCCTGGTGCCACTTTTTTAATGCCTAACAAATTCAGGTTTTTATATCCACGCGCAGCATTATCAACTGCTCTTGCAGTTTTGGCAAATGCTGGAGGATCTAAAATGATAATATCATAATTATCATCACATGTTTTAAGAAAGTCGAAACAATCTTCTACATAACTTTTATGAGCATCTTTTCGGTTTATGATACCAACATTCTGCTCGCAAAGCTGAATTGCATCTTTTGAACTATCAACAGAATGAACCAAGCTAGCACCACCTTCTAATGCGTAAAGACTAAATCCACCACTGTAGCAAAATGTGTTTAATACCTTTTTACCTTTACTATACTGACCAACCAATTTTCTGTTTTCGCGTTGGTCAATAAAAAAACCTGTCTTTTGACCATGCTCTACATCCACAGCAAAATTTACACCATGCTCAGTGGCTATCACTTGATGGTCAGGCCTAGCGTCAATCCAATTATTACCCCCCAAAACACCTTCTAACAACTGTGTATTTTGTTTAGTCTTTAAATAAATGTAGTTGTAGCCCAACTCGTTCAGGGCTTTAAAAATATGACTCGAAATGCGTTCAACTCCTTTAATCAAGATTTGAACCACTGCTACTTCATTATAAACATCAATTATTAAACCGGGAAAGAAATCACCCTCAGCACATATTAACCTGAAAATATTGGTATTTTCAAAGTCGATTACACTTTTACGTAAGCTATAGGCATTGTTTATTTTATCGCGCCAATAGTTAAAATCTATCTGCTCATCGACATTAGCAAAACTAAATAGGCGACAAGTTATTTGGCTATTGGGCGAAAAAAAACCATAACCTAGATGCTCATCATTATTAGTCACCACCTGCACTATCTCGCCATTGTCGGCTTGTGGCATCTGCTTCACAGCACCAGAAAATATCCATGGGTGGCGGTTTATGATAGAACGTTCGCGACCACTTTTTAAAACTATTTTATTCAATTTGTTAGATTTTGTGGCAAATATGTTACTTTTCTGTCGAAGTATCTTGGAAACATTTTATTTTATTGCGGAATGAAATGTATCAGGCAAATGACAGTCCTTCTTTTTTTCTTGTTTTGCATTACATTTCATGCATACTCACAAACAGAAACGATATTTTTAAAGGGTTTTGTAATTGGAGCTGACACCAGTAATACCATACCCCTTGCAAACATATTAAACAAAACCAATGGAGACCGATATGTGAGCAATCGATATGGCGCATTTGGAATAAAGGTTGATATGAATGATACCCTTGTTTTTTCTGTTATTGGTTATCAAACCTTAGAGTTGGCAGTGGTCAAATATGTTAAAGAAGATCATGAAATACCTATTAAGGTAAGACTAAAGCCTACTACCTACCGACTAAAAGGAGTAAATATTAATGCAAATAAAAATCGTCAAGATAGTATGGCTCGCAAGGCAGCCATAAGACTTAAAACAGACCCTTTGCTAAACGATTATTCGCACATTCAAAGTTGGATTAGCGGTAGCACAGGTTCTCCGCTCACTAGTCTTTTTGCAGCAAGTAACAAGAAGCTTCAAGAATATGAGAAATTGCAACACCTCATCGAACTCTATCGTGAACAACAAGCTGTTGACGAAAGGTATACCAATGATATTATAAAGCGTTCTACTGGTATTGATGATAAGCAAATACTAGAATATAAGCGCTTTTGTAACCTACCCAATTATTTTATACTAAATTCTAATGACTATGATCTAGTTCTTGCAATCCGCAATTGTTACGAGGAATTCCTTGCAAGTAAAGGTTCTCAAAGGAGGTTTAGAAGATGAAATGATAACTAATTAAGAATTTTAAACAGTAATCAGTTCAGGTAAAAGACAAATGAGATGATATTTTAATCAAATTTTAGTCTAGGATAATTCTCTAACTAGGACCAAAAGGCATAAAAAAATGCCCCAAAATTTCTTTCGAGGCATTCCGATATCGTTACTAAAGAGCAGATTCTATTTTACAGATTCTACAATGGCTTTAAATGTTTCAGGATGATTCATGGCCATATCAGCTAAAACCTTACGGTTTAAGCCTAAACCTTTTTTATGTACCATACCTATAAATTGTGAATAGCTAAAGCCATACTCGCGAGTAGCAGCATTAATACGAACTATCCATAATGCACGGAAGTTACGTTTTTTGGTTTTTCTATCGCGGTAAGCATAGCCCAAACCTTTATCAATGGTATGTTTGGCTACTGTTAATACATTTTTACGAGCTCCCCAATAGCCTTTGGCCATTTTAAGGAGTTTTTTTCTGCGCCTGCGTGAGGCTACGGAGTTGACTGAACGTGGCATAATTTAATTTTTGTTTTTTTGAACGTAAGCGGTCAATCGGTTTGTTTGACTCTTTGGTGCTCTAGCTCGGGTTAATTAATTTTTAAAACTGAACCGATTTTGAGAATTATTAATTTTTAATTACGAATTATCAATTAGGAATTGTCAATTCTTAATTTTAAATTCTTAAAAACTAATTATTTCCCAATTCCTAATAAACTTTTAACCAAACTCATATCTGGCTCACTCACGGTAACCATTTTGGTTAATCCGCGTTTTTGCTTGGTAGTTTTTTTGGTCAAAATGTGATTTTTGAAAGCCTGAGCTCTTTTAATTTTACCACTAGGGGTAACTTTAAAGCGCTTCTTAGCTGAACTGTTTGTTTTTACTTTTGGCATAATTGCTTTTCCTTGTTCTTTATACTTTAGTTAACGATATTATTATTCAAACTATTTACTTCCCTTGCCTTTTGGGCTCAGTTGTAAAATCATTTTTTTTCCTTCTAATTTAGGAAGCATCTCTACTTTTCCTAACTCTGAAAGACGTTGAGCAAATTGCAACAACAAAACCTCTCCCCTTTCCTTATAAACAATGGCACGACCTCTAAAAAGTACAAATGCCCTCACCTTGTTTCCTTCGCTTAAGAACTTTTCAGCGTGTTTCAATTTAAACTCAAAATCATGCTCATCCGTATTAGGTCCGAAACGAATTTCTTTCACCTCTTGTTTAACTGTATTGGCCTTTACTTCTTTAGCTTTCTTTTTACGCTCATACAAAAACTTTTTGTAATCAACTATTCTGCATACAGGCGGAACAGCATTAGCCGTAATTTCTACAAGGTCTAACTCCTGCGCATCAGCCATTTCCAATGCCTGACTCAATTTATAAACTCCATTTTCAACATTATCGCCTACTAACCTAACTTCAGCTGCTCTAATTCTGTTGTTAATGTTATGCTCAGGCTCCATATTTCTGCGTCCTCTGTTAAATGCCGGACGAGGGGGTGGAGTACTACCAGTTCCTGGTGTAGTTGGTTTGTTTGGTGGTAATGGTGCTGCCAATTATTTATTGATTTATGGTTAATTCTTGTTTAAAATAGTTTATAAAATCTTCTACTTTCATTTTGCCGAGGTCTTCTCCTCCGTGCTTACGAATCGAAACACTCTCTTCGAGCATTTCTTGCTCCCCAATGATTAACATATAAGGAACTTTTTTGGTCTCTGCATCACGAATTTTCTTACCAATCTTCTCATTTCTCTCATCAAAATGTCCGCGAATATCATTAATTTTCAACAAATCTAAAACTTTTTGTGAATACTCATTGTACTTTTCACTTATGGGTAATAAGATAATTGGCTCTGGT
>CANHJJ010000133.1 GCA_947460565.1 Bacteroidota bacterium | reverse complement strand
TAATCTGCAAATATTGATTTTGCTGAGATTGAAATTATAGTTTAATCTTGGTGATACATATATTTGTTGGCTCAGAACAAAAATTCACCCCCGCGGTTAACACTTCGGGGGCTATACTATTTTGAAAAATTAAAATGAAGATACAAGAACTCTTATCGCTCTATGGCGAAAGTAATGGCATACAAAAGCTATCAAAAGCGATAAATAAAGCGAATGCAAAAATTAGCATAAAGGGAACCATAGGTTCTGTTGATGCCATTATTGCTGCTTGTATTTATAATTTCAACTATCGTAGCCAGGTATTTATTTTTAATGATGCCGATGAAGCAAAATATTTTCATAGCGATTTAGGAAATATTCTTGAAGGCAAAACAGTTCTCTACTTTCCTGCTAGCTACAAAAGAAGCTATCAACTTGAGACACTCGAAAACAACCAAGTGCTTGAGCGAGCTGAAGTGTTGAATAGACTCAACCAACACCTTTCAACTGGAGAGCTCATTGTAACAACCACCGATGCTTTAGCCGAATTGGTGATAAGCGAAAAAGACCTTACTAAAAACACATACGAACTAAAAGTAGGTGATACATTTGACCTAGAATTCTTTATTGATTTTTTGACTGAACATCATTTTGAAAGAAATGATTTCGTGTATGAGGCTGGATACTTTAGTATAAGAGGTGGTATTGTTGATGTGTTTTCATTTAGCAATGACATGCCTTATCGAATAGAACTAAATGGCGATATCATTGAAAGCATTAGAACATTCAACCCTATAGATCAATTATCTGTTACACGCGTTGATCGGTTCTTCATTATTCCCAATGTTCAAAAAGACATTGACAATACTGAAAAGAAATCGGTGTTTGAATACTTGTCAAAGGACTGCATCATTTGGACTTCGGACGTTTCGCTAAGTGTTGAATTACTCGAAAAAGGATTAGAAAAAAGTGAAAAATCCATTCAAAAAATCTTGAATAAAGATGAAGACATCAAATATGATATCATAGAAGGATTTCAAGCCAAAGATATTTATGATGTATATATTTCCACAAGTCAATTATTAAAATCAATTGGCTCTTATGCCTTGATAGAAATGGGCTTTAGAACGCATTTCAAGCACGATGAAGTGGTGGAGTTTAACATTGCTCCTCAACCCACATTTCATAAGAACTTTCAATTGCTGATTGAAAACCTGAAAGCAAACCAAGCAGCAAAACTGCAAAACCTAATTTTTAGCGATAGCTCTCGTCAGGTTGAAAGGTTGTATACCATCTTTGAAGATTTGGATAGAGAGGTTGAATTTGCGCCCGTTTACCATGCGCTTTCAGAAGGCTTTATTGACAAGGATTTAAACTTAGCTTGTTATACCGAACACCAGATTTTCGATAGGTTTTATAGAGGTCATGTAAAAACAAGATACAGCAATTCAAAAATCATAACGCTTAAAGAACTTAGAGAACTTAAGCCCGGAGACTTTGTGGTGCACATTGATCATGGTGTTGGGAAATTTGCAGGTCTTGAAAAAATTGAAGTGAATGGACGATTACAAGAAGCTGTAAGGTTGATTTATAAAAATGATGACTTGCTTTATGTAAGCATTAACTCATTGCATAAAATTACTCGCTACAGTGGCAAGGATGGCACAGAACCAAGGTTGCATAAATTGGGCAGTGATACTTGGGAGAAACTTAAAACGCAAACCAAGAAAAAAGTAAAAGACATTGCTCGCGACTTGATTAAATTGTATGCAGCAAGAAAGTCTCAGCCTGGATTTCAGTTTAGCCCTGATAGCTACCTTCAAGTGGAGCTTGAAGCTAGCTTTATGTATGAAGACACGCCCGACCAAAGCAGGGCAACTACTGATGTGAAAGCCGATATGGAGCAACCACATCCTATGGATAGATTGGTATGCGGTGATGTGGGTTTTGGAAAAACTGAAATAGCAATTCGTGCGGCATTTAAAGCGGTAGCTGATAGCAAACAAGTGGCTGTGCTTGTGCCAACTACCATCTTGGCTAATCAGCATTACAGAACTTTTAAAGAACGTATGCGCAATCTGCCATGTAACATTGATTATGTGAATCGTTTTAAATCTACTAAAGAAATTAAAGATGTTTTAGAGCGCGTGAAACAAGGCAAGGTGGATATATTAATTGGCACACATCGTTTGATAAGTAAAGATGTTCAGTTTAAAGATTTAGGCTTATTAATTATAGATGAAGAACAAAAGTTTGGTGTGGCTGCTAAAGAGAAATTGAAAGCCATGAAGTTGAATGTAGATACTTTAACATTAACCGCAACACCTATTCCGCGAACGCTGCATTTCAGTTTGATGGGGGCACGAGATTTATCTGTTATCAATACACCTCCTGCCAATAGGCAGCCAGTAACTACAGAGTTACACGCATACAATGATGAGTTGTTGAAAGATGCTGTAATGGAAGAAGTGGAACGTGGAGGACAAGTGTTTTTCATTCATCATAAAGTAAAAGATATTTATGAAGTGGCTGATAGAATTTCTCGTTTATGCAAAGGGGTAAAAGTAGCTGTTGCGCATGGGCAATTAGAAGGTGATAAATTAGAAGATGTGATGATGCGTTTCATCGAAGGTGAATATGATGTATTGGTAGCCACCACCATCATAGAAAGTGGATTGGACATTAGCAATGCCAATACCATCATCATCAATAATGCGCACATGTTCGGATTAAGCGATTTGCACCAGATGCGAGGCCGAGTAGGTCGTTCAAACAAAAAAGCATTCTGCTACTTACTTGTTCCTAGCATGTCGAGCTTAAGTGTGGATAGTAGAAGACGCCTTCAAGCCATTGAAGAATTTAGTGATTTAGGAAGTGGATTTAATGTGGCGATGCGCGATTTAGATATTCGTGGTGCAGGTAATTTATTAGGTGGCGAACAAAGTGGTTTTATTGCTGAAATTGGCTTCGAAATGTTTAACAAAATTCTAGATGAAGCCATTCAAGAATTGAAAGAAGATGAATTTGCGGAGGTATTTAATATAAGGGTTGTTGGTGGGGACACCAACAACGGACAAAATAATAAGCGCCTTACAGCAAGCAATGGGGTGCAACCTACAAACAATACTTACCAAATAAGTGAATGTGCTGTAGAAACAGATTTTGAAGCTTTGATACCCGATGCCTACGTGCGCAATATCGGTGAGAGATTGAGCTTGTATAACCACCTTTCATCTATTTCTACGGATGCAGACTTGGAGAAATTCGCGAACGATTTGAAAGATCGTTTTGGACCTATTCCTAAGCAAGTATTTGATTTAATCGAGTTAATCAAACTACGTGAAATAGCAAGACAATTGGGCTTTGAAAGGTTGGTTATGAAATCAAATAATATGAGTGCCTACTTCCCTGATGAAAAGAAACAAAGCTATTACCAATCGGATTTGTTCAGTGGTATTTTGCAATTTGTACAACACAATCCCATGCTTTGTAAATTGAAGCAAACACCCAAGACACTTATATTACAAGTAATGGGGGTGAATGATATCAAAATAGCCAAGAATCTATTGGAAAGAATTAAGAAGCATACGAGTAAAGAATGATGAAATTAATTGCGTAATGCGAAGTGACAAAAGGGCAAAGTAATCAAGATTTTAGGACAATAATATTTCTTCTGAAATCTTTTTGCACGCACTGCGAAAATCTGCTTCGCATTCGGAATGCAATTGGAAGAGACCTTCATAAAATCTGCCTGAAAATGTTTTTGTTTTTTTGTGGATGGAGGATAATAGTAAGCATACTTGGCTCATGCCTTTATAGAATATTACGTCTCTTTACTTCTTCATGAGCACTTAGTATGCGCTGCGAGAAAAAAGCAAATTACATTTTCAAAGATTTTAGGTCAGTCTTGATTTTTTGTTTCTTTTGCATCAAGGCAAAAGAAAGTTATAGAATTAATTTTTAAAACCAACTTTTATCTAAGTATTTTTCATTTTCCTTTTGAGGCATCAAAAGGAAACAAAAATGCTTCGATTTTCAAGGTGCCAGCATACCCACTATCAAACCTCAAAAAGATTTCACCTTGCCGCTGTATAGTTTTTGTCTCTTGGCCAAACCCATCACACATGCCAAAACCTATAAGGCTGCACAATCCCTTGCTTGAAATCTTTTTGCACGCACTGCGAAAATCGGGCTTCGCATTCGGAATGCAACAGCAAGCGACCTTCATAAAATCTTCCTGAAAATGACTAAATGCTATTAACCATCAACTAACAACTAAACCACTAGCATCTTCACTTCTTCAATTTTAGCACCACTTACTTTCTCGATGGTAAACTGAAATCTTTCAATATTAATTTTCTCGCCTTTGCCAGGTATGTCTTCATGAAAGGCCAAGATAAATCCTCCAAGAGTATGATACTCCCCTTCTGGAATATCCAACTCGTATTTGGTGTTTAAATAATCAATCTCATGACGGGCATGAAACAAAAATTCTTTTTCACTCATCTGCAATTCAGTCAATGCCTCGGTATCGTGCTCATCATCTATCTCACCAAGCACTTCTTCCATAATGTCTTCAATAGTAACAATACCTGCAGTACCACCCAACTCATCCACTACCAAAGCCATGCTTCTTCTCGACTTACTAAATTTGTTAAGTAAATCCATGGCACTTGTGGTTTCGGGCACTATTTCAACTGGTATCAATATTTCACCAATATGTTTTGGTTTATGAAAGAGTTCTTTTTGGTGAACATAACCTATGATGTTATCAGTGCTATCCGCATACACCAAGATTTTAGACAATCCTGTTTCAATAAATTTCTTATACAAATCATCCACACTTGCACCAATATGAATAAGCTCCAGTTCAGTGCGAGGTGTCATACATTCACGCACTTTGATATTTGAAAAATCCAATGCATTTTTAAACATCTCAGTATCCACTTCAGCATCATCATCCAAATCGTTTTCTTCCACTTGGTTGATGTATTGATCCAAATCCACTTTGCTAAAAACTGGGGTACTCTCGGTATATTTTATTCTTAAAATATTGTTCAAGATAAGTTTAGATAGCCACATGATAAAATGTACTATGGGCCAAAAAATATAATAGAACAACAGAAAAGGAATGGCCAAAATATTTAGGATAATATCAGGATTGATACGGAACAATACCTTTGGGATAAACTCTGCTGTTACCAATACTATCAGGGTCGACAAGATGGTTTGTATAAATAAAACCAAAAACTCATTATGCACTTGGCCTGGCAAAAAACTATGGATAAAAGGATTGAGCACTTTGGCCATATAGATACCATAAATAACCAAACCAATATTGTTGCCCACTAGGGTGGTGCTAATAAACTTAGATGGGTTGTTTACAAAATTAGAAAGTATGCTAGCTGTGATGCTGCCTTGCTTATTCTTTAATTCGATAAGCAATTTGTTTGAAGTGATAAAAGCAATTTCCATTCCCGCAAAAAAGGCCGAGAACAGAATACTGCAAATGATAATGACGGAAGGGTTATCCATTAAATACGTTTACAATTTTATGGCCGCAAAATAGGATTTTACAATTACAAATGGTTGCTTTTTGGGTAAATATTTGATTGACAAGGGTTGTGTGGTTCTTGTCCTTGGTTTGTGTCCCCACAAACCAAAACATATACTTGAACTTGAGAAGCTTGGTGAGACGCCAACCTTGTGGTGATTACTCATAACAAATCAATTAAGCAAAGCACCCCAAATAATACGATAAACAACAAATTTTTGTTTTTGTATTTTAAAAACCACAACCCATTTACTTATTGTTATGCATGAATATCCAAGGGTGGAAAGTGTAATATTATTACACAACGAGTATTGCACATTTTCTTTAGCGT
>CANHJJ010000132.1 GCA_947460565.1 Bacteroidota bacterium | reverse complement strand
CAGCTGTGATATATTTTCCATTCAAATTTTCAACAAAACGACCAAACTTACGCATCAAACCTTCAGTCTTGATTTTAGTTGCATCGCCAATAATAACAGCTTTAGCACCACCTAAATTTAATCCTGAAATAGCTGCTTTGTATGTCATACCTCGACTTAAACGCATTACATCGTTAATAGCCTCAGCCTCATTGGTATAATTCCATATTCTAGTTCCACCTAAACCAGGTCCTAAAACGGTGTTATGGATTGCTATAATAGCCTTCAAACCAGTACTTTGGTCTTGGCAAAATACTATCTGCTCATGATCATATGTAGATAGTTGGGTGAAAATGTCAGCGTTTTGCATAGTATGGATAATATTAAAACGGCTGCAAAAGTATGCTAATATTTCACATTTCATAACCAACTTTTAAAGAGTAGTTTTTATGAGTATTTCTTCTAAAATTGCAAAACTTCAGATGAGAGCATTAAGTCATTTAAACAAATATTTTTATAAATACCGGTATCGTCTTATGCTGGGCATGTTATGGGTGACACTTTCAAACCTATTTGCTATATTACCAGCACAATCCGTAAGAATTGTTATTGATTTAATCAAAGAAAATTTAGCAACTTACAGGCTCTTTGAAGGAAGTCAACTTAATGCAGCCTTGTATCATTTTATCGGCATAACAATCCTTTATTTCTCAGTAGTAATAATTGGTTTAGCACTATTAAGGGGATTTTTCATGTATATGATGAGACAAAGCCTCATCGTGATGAGTCGTTTGGTCGAATATGATTTGAAAAATGAAATATTCAGTCATTATCAAACACTTGATCAAAACTTTTATAGAAAAAACAATACAGGTGATTTGATGGCAAGAATAAGTGAAGACGTTAGTAGAGTAAGGATGTATATTGGCCCAGCCATCATGTATACCGTAAACCTTGCTGTTACATTTATTGTGGTGCTGTGGGCTATGTTTTCGGTAAGTGCCAAATTAAGTTTTTGGGTTTTAATACCCCTACCATTTTTATCCTACAGCATTTTCTATGTGAACACACTCATAAATAAGCGCAGCGATGCCATTCAGTCAAAACTAAGTGACCTAACAACCTTTGTGCAAGAAGCCTTTTCAGGAATCCGAGTTTTAAAAGCATTTGCAAGAGAGAATGCATCACAAGAAGATTTTTTTGTTGAAACACATGAGTACAAGCAAAAGCAACTGCATTTAGCCAGGGTAGAGGCCCTCTTTTTCCCACTTATGTTTTTCCTTACAGGTTTTAGTTCCATCATAACCATTTTTGTTGGGGGGCTAATGGTGATTGATGGCGAAATTACCATTGGAAATATTGCTGAATTTACCATTTACATTAATATGCTTACTTGGCCTGTGGCTTCGGTAGGTTGGGTTAGTTCCCTCATCCAAAGAGCAGATGCATCACAAAAAAGAATAAATGAATTTTTGTTTACTAAGCCTGAAATTGTTAGCCAAACTCAAAATGAATTTTACTTCAAAGAAAAAATTGAGTTTAAAAATGTTTCATATACCTATCCTGGCAAAACAAAAGCAGCCATCGAGAACCTTAATTTTACAATCAACAAAGGAACTCGATTTGGCATACTAGGAAGTACGGGTTCTGGTAAGTCGAGTTTATTAAGTTTAATTCTTAGAATCTTTGATGCAAAAGAAGGTGAAATTTTGATAGATGGTATAAACATAAAAGACATTGATTTAAAGAAATTTAAGCAACAAATAGGTTATGTACCTCAAGACGTTTTTTTATTTAGCGACAGCATTTACAACAATATTTTGTTAGGTGTTGAAACTATAGATCAAAATACCAAATCAAAGGTTGAACAAGCAGCCAAGCAAGCTGCACTTAGCGATAATATTGAAGGATTTAAAGATAAGTATAAAACCATGTTGGGCGAAAGGGGTATTACCCTATCAGGTGGCCAAAAGCAGAGGGTTGCGATTGCACGAGCATTTATCAAAAATCCAGAAATCTTTATTTTTGATGACTGTCTGAGTGCCTTAGACACCAAAACGGAAGCAGAAATTTTGGAAAATATCAAGGCCATTGGCAGCCAAAAAACAGTGATTACAGTTAGTCATAGACCTTCTAGTCTAAAAGATTGTGATTACATCCTAGTGCTTAATGAAGGCGCTGTAATTGAGGAAGGTACACACGAGGAATTGATCAATAAAATGGGCGTATACCAAGAGATATTTAACAAACAACTTAGTACAGATAATGTATTAAATTAATAATATTATCAACATTAGGGTTTGTTAAGGTAATTTTTATTTTGAAATGCAACTTCCTACTAATATTTTGCGACAATTAAATAAACCAAATAAGATGTAACATTTATGGAGGACAACGAAAGAAGAGACGGACAGGAAGAAATTTTCTCAAAGAAAATAAGAGCAGGAAAAAGAACTTATTTCTTTGATGTGAAATCAACAAAAGGTAATGATTATTTTATAACCATTACTGAAAGTAAGAAAAGGATGGAAGATGGTACTTACATCAAACACAAGATTTTTCTTTACAAAGAAGATTTTAACAAGTTTGCCGAAGCTTTAAACGAAACTGTAAACCATGTTAAAACTGAGTTGATGCCAGAATATGACTTTACAGAATTTGAAAGACAAAGCTATGATAGCTGGAACGAAAGCAGTAATGCATAAGTTTTACATTTAGGGCTATTGTATTAAAAATAAACAACTTATATTCGTAAAAAAAATAATCAATATATAAATGAAAAAGACAATAAAATCGATAGTAGCAATGCTAGCTTTAAGTAGCATTATGTTCGCATCTTGCGGAGACGATTCCAAAACTGCAATTGTTGATCCAACTGCATCTGTAGTAACAATTACGCTTAATAATGGAGTTCGCACACTCATTCAAATTAGCCAATTTCCAGACACCATTAAAATTACTGGAAATATTACCATTACAGGGGGTGATAAATTAGCAAAACTAGAAGTAAAACGCAATATTTCAAGTTCAGCTGGAGATTATAAATTGATAAAAGTCGATTCAACTTTAAATGCTACCTCAACTGATTTTATCGTTAATGATGTTCAAACTGGTGACAATTTAAATTCATTAGCTCAAGAAGATAAAATAACCTATTTGGTATTGGTTACTGACTCTAAAGGTATTCTTACCAAGGATAGTATAACTTTTATTGTTAAAGGAATATCAGTTTCACCGCAAATTTTTTTAGGTGCTAGTGCTAATGGAAATCAAAACAACCGATTTTTAGGATATGCTGATAATTTCCAAGCCTATGCCATAGGCACAGATAAGACAAAAAAAGATCCTACAACTGGGAAATTTTATTTACCAGCTAGAGAAAATGCAAGCAAAATTGATTTTGTATTTTTCTCTAACCTGCAAGATGCAAATGTGAAAGGTGCCTTATATTCGCCTGATTATCCATTTGCTGCAGGTCAAGGATATCAAGATGAAATTTCAAAATGGCCGGCAGGTTCCCCTCGAGCTACAAAATTTATTAGATTAGCAAGCGCTTTTTCTATTTCGCAGTTTAATAATGCAAGTGATCCTAGTAACCAAGCTGTAAATACTTTATTGAGAAGTCTAAAGTTTGACGGTAAAGATATCGATCCAAATACATCTAATCCTCTTGCAGCGCCAACCAATAAATTAGCAAAACTTACTAGTGATGAAATAATAGCATTTAAAACAGCAGACGGCAAATCAGGTTTAATGCTTATAGCTCTTACACCAGGAGCAGACTTAACTGGTAACTTCCAAGTTCAAATTAAAATGTTACCATAATAAATAAACCAAATTTAAAAAGCCGTTTTACAGAAAGTAAAACGGCTTTTTTATTTTTACAAAGAAAATGAAAAAAATAGGAGTATTTACATCAGGGGGTGATGCCCCCGGAATGAACGCGTGCGTTAGGGCAGTTGTAAGAACTGCCATATTTAATAATATAGAAGTAGTAGGTATAATGCACGGCTACAACGGCATGATTCAAGGACGTGAAGCGTTTATTCCAATGACATCTAGAAGTGTCGGTAACATTATTCAAAGAGGGGGCACTATACTAAAGTCATCCAGAAGTGAAGAATTTAGATCCAAAGAAGGTAGAAAAAAAGCGTATGATAACTTAATGGATCATGGCATAGAGGGCATTGTTTGTATAGGAGGAAATGGAACATTTACAGGCGCTGAAATTTTTTACAATGAATTTGGAATTCCCTCTATTGGCGCTCCTGGAACCATAGATAATGATTTGTATGGAACAGACTTTACAATAGGTTTTGATACAGCTATCAATACAGCCATGGATGCCATTGATAAAATACGCGATACGGCAGATTCACATGGTAGAACCTTTTTTATTGAAGTAATGGGCCGTGAAGCAGGTTTCATAGCATTAGCATCGGGTATAGCTGGAGGAGCAGAAGTAATTTTACTTCCTGAAATAAAGGAAGATATTGCCGAAGTAATTCAATTTTTTAAAGATCGCCAAACAAGTAAAAAGTCATTTTCAATTGCCATTGTAGCTGAAGGAAACTATGAAGGTGGGGCATTTGCAATATCTGATCGATTAAAAAAAGAAATTCCTGGTTTCGAATCAAGAGTCGTAATTCTAGGACATATTCAAAGGGGGGGATCCCCAAGCGCTTATGATAGGGTTTTAGCATCTAAGCTTGGAAATGCTGCTGTTGAAGCTTTGATGAAAGGGGAGAGAAACAAAATGGCAGGGTTAATAAACAATAGAGTAGTATTAACTCCTTTTCATGATTCAATAAACATGAAAAAAGATTTAAATCCAGACATGTTGAAATTAATTGATATTTTTAATTCATAAATTTATTTTTTCTGTTAATTTATTTTCAATAAATAATAAGGAAAATGTGAAATCAAATAATGGTTAGAGTAGTAACAAAAAAATAATTCAATAAAAAAAGTCGCGCAAAGTGAGGCTTTTTTGATTGAAAATTGTTTAAATTTTAGGTAATTTCAAGCATATTGCAGCATTATTATTAACATGGATAAAAGAGAAAAATTACTACGATTCAGAGAAGAATCACAACTAGGTGGAGGTCTTGATCGTATTGCATCGCAACATAAAAAAGGTAAGCTTACTGCCAGAGAAAGAATACACTTTTTGCTTGATGAAGGTAGCTTTGAAGAAATTGGTGCTTTTGTTACGCATAGAAGCAAGGATTTTGGCATGGAAAACCAGCAGTTTTTGGGTGATGGTGTAATAACCGGTTATGGCACCATATCAGGTCGCTTGATTTATGTTTTCTCTCAAGATTTTACTGTATTTGGAGGCTCTCTATCAGAAACGCATGCAGAAAAGATTTGTAAACTAATGGATTTAGCCATGAAAAATGGTGCCCCATTAATTGGCCTAAATGATAGCGGTGGTGCAAGGATTCAGGAAGGTGTTGTTTCTCTTGGTGGATACGCTGATATATTTTACAGAAACACAATGGCTAGTGGAGTTATCCCTCAAATCTCTGCCATCATGGGACCATGCGCTGGTGGAGCAGTGTATAGTCCTGCTATTACCGACTTTATTATGATGGTCGAAAATACCAGCTATATGTTTGTTACAGGACCCAATGTTGTAAAAACAGTAACACATGAAGAGGTCTCTAGTGAGGACTTAGGAGGTGCATCCGTTCATTCAACAAAAAGTGGAGTGGCTCATTTTACTGCTGCAAACGAGATAGATTGTATCAATCAATTGAAAAAATTGATAAGTTATATACCTGAAAATTGCGAAGAAAAAACACCTGATTTTGCTTACGAAGCTGGAGATGAAATGCGTCCGAAATTGGCCGAAATAATTCCTGAAAATGCCAACCAACCTTATGATAT
>CANHJJ010000131.1 GCA_947460565.1 Bacteroidota bacterium | reverse complement strand
GATGGCAATGGCCGTATGGCAAGGGCTATAGCAGATATGCAATTAGCAAGGTCTGATGGCGATCAGCAAAGATTTTATAGCATGTCGGCACAAATACGATTGGAGCGAAAAGCCTATTACGATATACTGGAAAGAATACAAAATGGAACCTCATTAGACATCACCAAATGGCTTGTGTGGTATTTGAAATGTTTGGACAAAGCATTGAACGAAACGGATAAGGTTTTGAAAGGCGTATTGAATAAATCTCGGTTTTGGGATAAGCACCAACATACGCATATCAATACCCGACAACGCATGATGATAAATAAATTGTTTGATGGCTTTGACGGGAAATTAAATTCATCAAAATGGGCTAAGATAGCCAAATGCTCTGCGGATACAGCCCTGCGTGATATACAAGATTTGATAAGCAAAGACATATTGGTGCAAGAAAATGCAGGAGGGAGAAGTACGAGCTATGTTTTAAGAGATTTTGAGTTTTAGAGGTTGAATGGATGGGAAATGCTTATAGCCATTTTTGCTTGTCGTTGTATTTAACACTTAAAGCAATTCGTAATATATATTCAGTGTCGCTGCGCTAAACACCAACCATAGGCAAATATACCCACCCCTAGCCCCTCCAAGGAGGGGAATGCATCTTAGTTCTATTTTATTTTGAAGTTTGTTGCCCATTCGTAATGGATTATTAGAATCCCTTGGACTTATAAAAAGAAACCTAAAGGTTCTTTCTTAGCTCTTGTATTTTTTGTAGTTCCTCCACATCAAGCTTGTCTTTGGTTCTGTTGTTACTTATTTTAGAAAGTATGAGATGGTGGAGGTGTATGAATGGAATTTTTAAACCATCTAATTCCGCAATTATTTTTTTGTCCCAAGCATCATCAAAATTTACACCCGAAATTCTTGTCATAAAATCAATTTTATAGGGTTCTTTGCCATCAACAAAAACAGTTGGTAGAGTAAAGTCTATTTGTGATAATTTTTGAAGTTTATCGTCTGTAATTCCTAAATTCTTAAGCGCTATTAATAATTGGGTTTTACTATTTCCATTACTTGGTTTAATCCAAATATCAATATCTCCAGTAGTTCTTCTATATCCATGGTAATTGACAGCATAACCTCCAACAACAATATATGGAACTTGGTTGAGATTTAATTGGTGTAATAAATCATGGGTGTATGTATCGAAAATATTCATTGTATTTCAATATCATGTTTTATAGGTAAATCGTTTGGATTATAACCATACATACCATAGGCAATATTTATAAATTTTCTTAGTTGAACTAAGGTTTGTTCAGGACTTAATTTTGCCATCTCCAATCTTTCGTAAGTCTCTTGTTCCTCGAAAGAGTGAAATACTTTCAATTCTGTATGATAGACAGCTGCAGGTTCGTTTGTTATATTTTCTTCATCACTCATATTGGTGTCATATTCAAATACAAATATATCATTGTTGAATTATAATTTTAAATACCTAGAAAATTTAAGTATAGGAATACAATGGCTACCCACCCCTAGCCCCTCCGAGGAGGGGAATGCCTAGTCATTAATTATTTCAATTCCATTTACATTGCAAATTCTTACTCATTAGGTAAATTACATTTGAGCTCTTACTTTTGCCTCATCAATCAAGAGGGCTATTTACCCTGCTTTGTTTTGAAAATATGAGTAAACACGGAAGAATTTTAGTGGCCATGAGCGGGGGCCTTGACAGTACCGTGGCAGCAGTGATGCTAGCCGAAGAGGGTTATGAAGTAATTGGCGTAACCATGAAAACTTGGGACTACGAAAACAGCGGAGGTTCCAAAAAAGAAACAGGCTGTTGCAGCCTCGATTCCATCAACGATGCACGTTCCATTGCTGTTAAACATGGCATCCACCATTTGATTTTAGATATCCGAGATGAGTTTGGCGATTTTGTTATCGACAATTTTATTGAAGAGTATTTGGCAGGTCGCACGCCCAATCCATGTGTATTGTGCAATACGCACATCAAATGGGAGGCATTGCTTAAACGTGCGCAGCAATTGGATTGCGAGTTTATTGCCACGGGTCATTATGCCCAAGTGCGAAACGAAAACAATCGATATGTCATCTCAAAAGGTTTGGATGAAAACAAAGACCAGTCCTATGTTTTGTGGGGATTGAGTCAAGAAAGTCTTGCTCGCACGCGTTTCCCTTTGGGTGGTTTTCGCAAAACCGAGATTAGACAAATGGCCTTAGACCGCGGATTTATTGAAATGGTAAATAAAAGCGAGAGTTACGAGATTTGTTTTGTTCCAGATAACGACTACCGAGGTTTCTTAAAACGCAAAGTAGACGGATTGGAACAAAGACTCGATGGTGGAAATTTTGTAACAAGCGAAGGCAAAGTTTTAGGTAAGCACAGAGGTTATCCATTTTATACCGTGGGTCAACGTAAAGGCTTAGAAATTGCCTTTGGCGAGCCTATGTTTGTATTGGAGATTCAACCTGAAAGCAATACTGTTGTATTGGGTAGAGAAGAGGAATTACAGCGCAAAGGCATGTGGGTGCGTAATGTGAATATGGGTAAATTTGCTAGTATTGACAGTCCTATGGAAGCACTTACCAAAATCCGCTATAAAGATGCAGGCGGTTTTGGCACAATTGAACAAGAAGATAACCGAATGAAAGTGGTGTTTAATAACCATGTGAAAGCCATTGCCCCAGGCCAATCAGCCGTGTTTTATGACGGCAATGATGTGATTGGTGGTGGTTGGATACAATCTAGTTTTGAGGTGTAAAATATGAAACTATACTTTGGGATAATAGTAGCGCTGTGTTTGGTGGCTTGTCAGAAGAACACTGAACAGCCTAGTTTGGACTATGGCTACTATTATTATCCCATTAAACCTGGCACAACCCATGTGTTTTGGGTCGACTCCATCTCCTACAATGATAATACAGGTAAGATTGATACCTTTCGTTTTCAGTTATTACAAAAGTTTGATACGCTCATTTCAAATAATCCTACCACCTATAGAATATTGCGCTTTGTCCGAACTCATGATTCAACAGAATGGATAGAGCGAGAGTCCTATTTTGTGATACAAAAGAAAGAGAATATTCAAATGGTGGAGGATGGGATATATTTTGTAAAACTGAGTTTTCCTGTATCAATTGGAAGTAAATGGAAAGGAAATTTGTTTAATAATTTGGCACCTGAAACCTACGAATACCAATCAGTCGGTGTGCCTTATACAATAGGTGATAGCACCTTTCAACAAACCGCCACAGTTACTTACAGCACCATAAATGCCATTGAAGAAATTGAGAAAACGGCTGTTTATCAAAAGGATTTTGGACTTATTTTTTATCAGAATACTTACATCAATACCCAAGAAGACAAGCGTTCTGGCTATAAAGTGAGCATGCGATTGAGATACTGATTCTTAAATAAATTTATATTCTAGAATTGTTTTTACCATTAATTATTATCGGCACGAAATTGGCAATGTGCATGGAATGGGTTTCTGCATTGGACAGTCCAAGACAAAAGGCTTATATAATTTAAGCATTCAAAATTTACAAATCTTATATTGCGCTTCGGTTTGCGAAAGCTAATTGTAAAAATATCATATTCGTTGATGGGCGTTTTCTTCGCCTTCATGTTATTGATTTACCTTGTTTTTAATAGCACGCCTTTCCAAAATTTTATTATTCATAGGGTTGATAAATGGCTTTCTGGGGCTTTCAAAACAGAGATTACCATTGATAAAATCAACTATGATGGTTGGACCTATTTCAGTATCGATAATATTTATTGGGGCGATCAAAAGAAAGATACCCTCTTTTTTGTAAAGAACTTGCAGTTTGATATTGCGGGTATGGAAATTGATAGCATGCGTTTTGTATTAGATGATGTGCGTGTGAATGGGGCCTTATGCAAAATTGTAACTTATCCTGATAAGACTTTCAACATTGACGTGTTATTTAATATCTTCGATCCACTTGATACGGTAATCGATCCAAATGCACCCAAATTTAATTTGTATTTTAATGATATCACAGCTGAGAACACAAGATTTCATTTGATTGACTCAACCGAAAAATTTTCTCCGGAGGGGTTTGATCCATATAATATTTGTTTTAGTAACATCAACCTTAGGGCAAAGCATTTTAAGATTATCGAAGATTCGCTTCATTTTAAAATGAGGTCATTTAGTGGTGTTGAGCGAAGCGGTTTTGCTATTCAAAATATGAAAAGCATCACCACCATTTGTCCTACCTTGATGGAGTTTGATAAAATGCGATTGGAAACAGACAATAGCATTATCAAGGACTTTGCTAGCATGAAATACGATAGCTGGGATTCAGTAGCTAGCAACTTTATTAGCAATGTATACATGAAAGGGAATATCAGAGAGAGTGAAGTGGACATTAAGGATATAGCATTTTTTGCCCCACTACTCAATACTTTTCATTACAAAGCCATTGTAAATAGCAAATTGAGCGGTACCATTGATAACTTTAAGCTGAAGGATGTAGATGTGAGGTATGGCAATTATACGCGATTCAAAGGCCAAGTAGCTCTCAATGGTTTGCCTAATATTGACCAAACTTTTATAGATGTACAAACCGATTTTGCTAGCAGTATTGAAAATGAGATCGAGAAAATTATTGATTACAACCTTCCTGATGAGTTCTTTCATCCCCTTGGTTTGGTGAAATACAAGGGAAATTATACAGGGTTTATTAATGACTTTGTGAGTTATGGCGAAATTGAGACTGTGTATGGCAAAATCACAACGGATTTGAACATGAAGCTTCCTGATTTTGATCCTGCTCGTTCATCATACTCTGGTAATCTGGATTTGAAAGATTTCAATTTAGGTGGGCTTATTAACCAAAGAGATTTAATAGGATTTACTACCCTTAAGTCGTCTGTGCAAGGAAAAGGCTTAGATACAAAGCATATCAATGCCAATATCAATACACAAATAGCCTATATTGATTTTAACCAATACAAATACAATAATATTGATTTTATTGGCTTGTTAAATAAGAAATATTTTAGTGGTAAAATGAATTGTGATGACGAAAATGTTAAGTTTAACATCAATGGAAAAGCAGATTTTAATAAAGATATTCCAGAGTTTGTATTCAAAAGCGATATTGAAACGCTTAAGCTAAAAGAATTGCATTTTTGGGACAAAGACATCAATGTCCAAACCCATATTGATGGAGATTTTAGGATAAAAGATTTTGATCATAACAGTGGTAATTTGAACATTACTAATACCTTTTTGGAATACAAAGGATCTGAATACACCATTAACCATATTGATATTAGTTCAGTGAATGAAAATAGGAAGAAATTGAGTATTAACTCCGATTTTTTAAATGCATCCATTGATGGCGATTTTAATTTTTTGAGCCTTGATAAAAGCATGAAAAATCTAGTGAATAAGCTAGTACCTGCTTATTATACCCAAAGTTTTTCGAATTTGCCTAAACAGAATTTTGTATATAATATAAAGGTAAAAAACACCTATAATATTTCTCAAATGTTCTTTCCGAATATTGATTTAGATAAGTTTGAACTTCAAGGCAAATATGATAATTCAAACAATATTTTTGACAATATTGGCTATGCACAAACTTTTAGGTACAACAATTATTATGTAAGCGATTTGACCTTTAAAACCAATGTGAGCAGTGACATGAAGGCCGATTTGCTGCTTGGAATATCACAACTGTCGCGAAATGATACCATGCTTATAAATGAATTTGCTGTGAAAGGTTCTGTGGCACAAAATAAAGGGAATTTGCAGGTGAAAATGCAAGATACAAGCAGTTATATTTATTCAAACCTAAATACGAATTTTATATTCAAAAAGGATTTGAT
>CANHJJ010000130.1 GCA_947460565.1 Bacteroidota bacterium | reverse complement strand
AATGGCAAAAGACATCATGCTTCGGCCGGGAATAGGACACATGCGGTCTTTGGCAGAAACTGTAAAATAGTAAGGTCGCCTATCAGGCCTATATGCGGAACTATTGGGAGTCCAACAGAATTTCCATTTGTCGTACATTTGCTGACCTATATGTTCGTCTGAGTTATCATAGGTTTGTCTGCTGTACACAGGGGTTAATGAATAACGGCCTTTGGTAGTGTCAGCAATGGTTCCTAAAGCGTTTATAAAAAGGTCTGTTGTATCAGTAAATAGATTGTCATCTGACGCTTCAATAAAGAAACACAATTCTTTATTGGCACATATAGCCCAAGAATTCTTGGGGGTATAATTAGCAGGCTTGCTATTTAAAGTTCCTAAATTATTTACAAGCTGCCCACTTTCATTATAAGTAATAATTTGAGGGGGCACATTTGACTGGCAACTGGTAACGGAATAAAACATTAGATCTCTCCTTGATTTTCCCAATTCAAATGACTGCCCGTAAAGATCGCGCTTCCATTCTGTTATCTCTACGGTAAAAGCAATTACATAATTTCCTGTAGGAACAAAACAAATATCACCTGTAACATGATTAACAGATAACCCAAGTGGTGGAGGTAGATTGGGGTTGTTGCCCAATATAGGAAATTGATAGTTTGCTGAATATGGGGTTTTAAAGGGAACTGGAGTATTAGCCGAAATTAATGGGGTTACCAAATCATAGCTTAATGAATCACCCTCGGCATCTATTGCACCCGGATTATAAGTAAAAACTTGACCTGCACAAACAAGGACAGGAGGCGCTGTTGTAAGAACTGGACTGCTGTTACATATGCTTTGACACCTATCAAAACTAGCGTAAACATAGCTACCCTGACTACTTGGATTTTGTATATTGGTAATAGCTGCATTTCTACAACAGTCAGTCCAACTGGCAATTATTTTACAGCAATTACTAGGCAAGGAATTTAAATTAACGATGCCTCTAAAGGTATAAACCTCTATGGCAGGAAGCAGTGTTCCTGGTGTTCTGGTACCACAATTTGTACAAATCGTTTTAGATGACCTACACAATTGAATCACATCGTATCCACTAACATCGGCTGATGGATCTATAATCATGGTAACAGTTATTGGCGTGAAACTACAAATACTTGAATTTGCGGAGCTGACTGTTACACCTCCAAGGGCACATCCAGTCATATTAGGACAATTACAGAAGCCTGAACCCTGACAATCGCGATACATTTTCATGGTTATCTGGTAATATCCGTTGCCCAAACATTGGTAGCTAATTTCAGCCCCGCTCAAGTCTGCCTTGGTGTTAAGACAACAGAACAAAAAGCTAAGGATTAATAAAAATTTGCTGTAGAATTTTTTCGATGTAATTACGTATTTGTCCTCCATAGCTGAGATGATTAGTAACCCAAAGTTAATTCAAGCCTTTCTAAATATTTTCATAAATGCAAAATTTTTCTGCTCAACAATAATAAACTTCAATTTAAATAAATCTTAAAGAGCTTATTTCAACCTCATCATATTATGAATCAATGCGGCATTATACTGCTGAATAAAGCTTTTAGCTAAGGTATCTAGGTGATGGACACTTTCCTTACATTGAGGGTTTTTAAGATGGTTATTATTCATCAAACTATCCTTACTCAAATCAAAAAAACCAAGCCCGTTGCTACCATCAAAATGGTACACATAAGGATATTGAATGAACTGATAATAGCCGTCTTGGCGCTGCATAGCAAAATGCTCTCCACTGGCATAGCTACCAAAACTAAAGTATGCATTATTGACGCCAATCATGTTTAAAATCATTGGCATAATACTCAATTGTTGTACTGTTGCCATTGTATCTGGAAGTGCCTCAAATCCATTTTCTAACCTTGCATCAAAAACAATGAGAGGTATCTCATATTTACCTTGCGAACTTTGGTAATAGGCTTTTTCATTCTCTGCAGAATGGTCTGCTGTAATAATAAAAACAGTGTTTTTAAACCACGATTGTTTGTTAGCTGTAGAAAAAAATTCTCTTAATGCTTCATCGGTGTATCGCACTGTTTTATGTATAGGTAATGTACATTCAGCGTACTTACCAATCTCATTGGGTGGTAAGCTATATGGATGATGGTTACTAAGGGTGAAAACGGTTTTATAAAATGGTTGTTTTGCTTCTGTGCATTGTTCAGCAAAGTACTGTAAGTATGGTTTATCATAAATCCCCCATTTGCCATCAAAATCTTTTTGGTCAGGATATTCATTCAAACCAAAGTATTTACCTGCTTGGCTTATGGCAGCCATGTTATCAAAGCTCATCGTTCCATTTTTACCTCCATGATAAAACCCAGATTGATAACCCAACTTTTGTAAATAATAGGCAGTACTAAAAAGGGTATTACTTTGGTAAACACTACTGATATAATCATTATCCATTAGTGAGGGCAGCGCCATGATACTTGAAGGAACGCCTTCAATTGAACGCTTTCCATTGGCATATGCATGTTGGTATACCCGACTGTGCTTCATCAATGAATCTAGAAAAGGTGTGTACCCCTTGCCATGGTTGTAATAACCAATGTATTCTTTACCTAGGCTTTCAACTATAATTAATACCATATTGGGCTTTGTTGCATCCTTAGCTGTATTGGGAATAACAATAGGATTGAAATATTTTTTTGCTACTTCATCCGAAAAATAATGCTGCTCTTTTAGTCGACCTTGTTGTGAACTTACGATGAGTTGAAAAGGGGTATTAATTACTAGTGGAGCCAACTCTGCACGTGTCTGTCTAGCTGCATCAAAACTGCTTATAGGAACCATTTGAAGTCCCCCTCTAACTCCAATTAAACTAAGTCCAAAACCTAATAGCATAACAACTAATTCTAAGGCAATAAATTTACCATTTCGATTAAATTCTTTTGCCTGACTGAAGTATGTTTTTTTATAAAAAAATAACATAATCCAAACGAAAATAGCTACCAAAAAAGGAACGAACCAAAAGTCGGCCATATACGATCCAAGCATGGGGATGAAATCATCTTTTAAGGCAAGCACTTCGATTCCACTGCGTTTTCCACTGAATTTAAAATACTGTGAATCTGCTAAATTAATAAGAACAGCTACAGAATTTATTATTAAAAAATAAAGCTTTAAAAAATTTTGGTACCACTTTGAATCCCTTTGTTTAATAGGGATAAGATGCATAAAGATAAAAATACCATTGGTATATATGATGGCTGAACTATCATACAAAATGCCATAGCAAAAAGCGCTAAACAAATCAGCAAAGCCATATGAAAATAGGCTGGGATTAAAAAGAAGAAAAAGCAATCGGCAAAGGCTATACAAAACAAAAGCAATACTAATGCGGCTTAGCAGTTGTTTTATATAAACCAAGTTTTTTAGCATAAATCGCGAATATAAGGAAACAAAAATAGCCCTTCGAGATTTTGTTGAAGAAATAACTATTTTTTAAATCTTGGCCAATTGAAAGGAAGGTTGATACCTCCTTCAAGCATTAGGGTATATGAAGAAAACTGATGAGTAGCTCTACCAACAGCATCAGCACCTAACTCTGTACTCATGTAATCTGCAAATGCATATTGGAAGGAAGGCTGAATGAACAAATATTTCAGCACATTCATTCTTACACAGGCATTTGCACCCACTACATAACCATGTATTCTAAACCTTCCCAAATTGTTATCGCCCATAATCTTAGATATACTATAAGACACCAACGGACCCACTCCTATCTTGCCTAGCAAATCTATGCTTACATATTTGTGCTTATACAAAGTGCGTCTTTTTACTAAATTCACCATTAGGTAATTGTTGCCATTGGTATGTTGCAAGTGAATGAAATTAGGGGTTACAAACGTGTCCTTATCAATGGTGTAGCCATTTATTTATCCTTTGATATGCATTGTGGCATTGTCATTCACCACATATTTTAAATGATCCCAACTTACTTCAATACCCAAATCGCGTTTGTTGTTGAACATATAACCCAGATGAAAATTGTATTGCGGAATGGTTAAATCCTTGCTTAAAAAATCTTGCAAGCCACTGTTAAAACCTGGCTTATCATGGGCACCTGCATTTTCTAGAACAAAATCATAATTGGCTGTTTGGGTGTTTTTAATATGTATATCACTGTTAGAGTAGGACTCTCTGTTATAGCCCCAACTGATGTAAAACACTCCTTGTGAATTGAATATCGATTGAGTTTGAGCGGAAGATTTAAGAGCAAATGCCAAAGTGGCAATAAATAAGCTCTAATCATACCTGAAATTGTGGGCGCGAATGTATGGCTAAACAAGATTGTTGGGGTATTAAATTTTATGGATTTTCTAAAAAAATCTTGTAATCCGCAAATTTCGGCTACTTTTGCACCGCAAATAATAGAAGCAATTATTTGCCATGATACACGACAACAATAAATTCTTTGGTGAAGGCCTAACATACGATGACGTATTGGTTCTTCCTTCTTTTTCAGAAATCCTTCCTCGCGATGTAAATACATCAACTTTACTGACTCGAAACATCCGAATTAACATTCCTATGCTATCTGCAGCAATGGATACTGTAACCGAGTCGAGATTGGCTATTGCATTGGCACAAGAAGGTGGAATTGGTATTCTACACAAGAATATGAGTATCGATAGGCAAGCTAGCGAAGTAAGACGTGTAAAAAGAAGCGAAAGCGGAATGATACTTGACCCTGTTACCCTTCATGAAAATGCTACCCTAAAAGATGCTCATAAACTGATGAGCGAAAACAAAATTGGTGGCATTCCTATTATAAATGAAAATGGTATTTTGGTGGGTGTATTAACCAATCGAGATTTACGTTTTGAAAAAGCCATGGGTCGCAAAGTGAGTGAGGTAATGACTTCAAAAAATTTGATTACTGCGCCTGAAGGAACAAGCCTAACCCAAGCTGAAACCATCTTACAACAATATAAAATCGAAAAGCTTCCTGTAGTTGACAAAGATGGCAAGCTAAAAGGATTAATTACCTATAAAGACATTCTTAAAATTAAAGCACACCCCAATGCTTGTAAAGACAAGCACGGTAGACTTATAGTGGGTGCTGCTGTGGGTGTTACCGCTGATACCGAAGAGCGCATTTCAGCCTTGGTGAAAGCGGGTGTGGACGTAGTTATCATTGATACCGCTCATGGCCACTCCAAGGGTGTGTTGGGAGAGGTAAAACGTATGAAAAGCATCTTTAGCAACCTTGATATCATTGCGGGTAATGTAGCCACAGGAGAAGGAGCAAAGGCCCTGCTAGATGCGGGAGTCGATGGTGTGAAAGTGGGTGTAGGACCGGGTTCAATATGTACCACTCGTATCATTGCGGGTATTGGAGTACCACAATTAACGGCTGTTTACGAAGCGGCTAAAGCCCTAAAAGGTTCAGGTGTTCCCGTGATTGCAGATGGTGGTATTCGATACAGTGGCGACCTTGTGAAAGCATTGGTAGCAGGCGCAAGCACAGTAATGTCAGGTTCTATCTTTGCAGGTGTTGAAGAGAGTTTGGGTGAAACCATTATTTATGAAGGACGTAAATTTAAATCTTACCGAGGCATGGGTAGTATTGAAGCCATGAAAGAAGGCAGCAAAGACCGGTACTTCCAAGATGCCGAAGACGAAATTTCTAAATTGGTACCTGAGGGTATTGTAGGTATTGTGCCATATAAAGGAACATTAAAAGAAGTGGTATACCAGTTTGTGGGTGGATTACGCGCAGGTATGGGTTATTGCGGTGCTCCTGATATTGAAAGCTTGCAAAAAGCCAAGTTTATCAAGATAACACCTGCAGGCTCTAAAGAAAGCCATGCACATGATGTAACCATTACCAAAGAAGCTCCAAATTACAGTAGGTAGATTCTT
>CANHJJ010000129.1 GCA_947460565.1 Bacteroidota bacterium | reverse complement strand
GTTCGTGCCAGATGTATTCACCATAAGTGGCAAAGCTTTCATTCAAAGGCAAATTGCTCCAGCTCTCAGCTGTAACCAAATCGCCAAACCAATGGTGAAATAGCTCATGCGAAACAACATCTTCATAAGTAGCATCCAAATGCTCGCGTGCATCATGCTGTAAGGCTTCCATATGAACCACAGCAGAAGTATTTTCCATAGCACCACTGACATAGTCTCTAACAACTACCTGACTATACTTATCCCAAGGATAATCTACACCTAAGGTTTTACTAAAAGTTTCAAGCATTTCGGGGGTGTTACCAAAAATAATTTTAGCGTAAGGAGCATATTCTTTTTCAACATAATAATTTACCTCCATGGTATCGCGCCACTTATCCTTTACAATAGCAAACTCACCCACTGTCATCATGGTTAAGTAAACCGCATGAGGTTTGTCTTGTTTCCAATAATCAGTATGTGTTCCATTTTTATTTTGCTTTGAATAAATCAAATCTCCATTACTAAGCGTAACATCATTGGCATCGGCTGTTATAAAAATTTCTTGGGTATGTTTTTCGTTGGGCACGTCAATAGTGGGAAACCAGCAGCTATTGCTTTGTGTTTCGCCTTGTGTCCAAATTTGACGTGGCTTATCGGGAGTTTCGCGATTGGGGTTTATAAAATACAAACCTTTGGCATCGCTGATGGCAGCGCTTCCCTTTTGGCTCACCTCGTTTGGTTTGGCTATGTATTGAATAAATATTTTATACAATTCATTTCGGGTATAGCTTTTATCTAATAGGATATGCAACTTATCTGATGCATAAGTATAGTTCAAACTCACAGTATCCTTGGCTAATAGCAATCCTACCCTTTCAATTTGCATGGATTTGGCATCCAAATCAAGCACATTGGTAGTATAAAAATGCGGTTTAAAACTCAGGCTGGCTTTGCCTAATAAATGCTGATTTTTACAATCGAATGACACTTCTAGGCGGGTATGAATCAAATCATTTAATTTAGTCTCGGTAGCTTGGTATTGAAGTTCAGGCTCTTTGCGTTCGGCCTTCACTTGTACTTCGCCCAAGTTAATATTGTCAGTTATTTTCGTATCCGCTTTCTTTTTAGTAACATTGCAGGCCAAAATGGTGGTAATGGCGAGTAAGGATAAGGTGGTATTTTTTAACATCTTGAATTATTTCGATTGCAATAAAACCATTTTTTTGATAAAGACTATTTAGTATGCTCAACATTAATATAAACGGTAACGAGTTTTTGTTTGATACAAAAGCGGGCGAAGTGCTAATTAACGGGGTGCACCAACAAGCAGATGTGGTAAAATTGGACAAAAACAAATACCATGTGATTTTGGGTGATGCCTCTCATACCATTGAACTTTTGCAAAAAGATGAAACTGGCAAGAATTTGAGTTTGATAGTAGATGGCAAAAAACAACAAGTTGAAATAAAAGACAAATATGATGCTTTGTTGAAGCAGCTTGGAATGGACAAAATGCTTGGAAACAAAATGAATTTGTTAAAAGCACCTATGCCTGGCTTAGTATTGAATGTTTTGGTAAAAGAAGGCGACAGCATCAAAAAGGGAGATAGCCTATTGGTGCTTGAGGCCATGAAAATGGAAAACAATATTAAAGCAGCTGGTGATGGGGTAATAAAAAAGGTGAATGTACAGGTGAAACAAGCTGTAGAAAAGAATCAGGTATTGATTGAAATGGAATAGTTCAATTAGGAATTATTAATTAGGAATTACGAATTAAATAAATTCAATAGTTAGCATTCATTCTTAATTTTTAATTCGTAATTGATAATTAATAAAAACACTGGGGCTGACCGGTATTGACGGGATGTGCAAGGGTTATGTTAGCATGTCGAGCATTGGGTAATTGGCTCGTAAATATCAACGCTCAAAATTTTATCTGGCGAGTCTAACTTCGCTATGGCTGCTTAATCTGGGATTAAGCAAATGCCATTGTCTCGTAACATGTTAAGTTTTGTTTCGTGTTACATCAGAGGCATCATCAAAACCAAACCTTTGTTAGGTATGCTTATGGCCTTATAGAGTATAAATAAGATATAAATAAGTTTGGTACGAAGGGCAACCTGACTTATTTAGAAAATTAATGCCTTTATAAACATGTAGAAGGCATAATGTTTCCATCTCCGGACGAGGGTTCGAATCCCTCCAGCTCCACTAGTAGCAATACAAAACAAATCAAAAGCCTGTAAATCGTATGATTTACAGGCTTCTTTGTCTTTACAACTTTTCAATTCTTTCATTCTTTCGCATATCTGAGGGGGCAAATTCGGGGTCACTAAATATTTTCAATTTACTGACCCCGAATTCTTCCGAAACACATGTACAGCAAGGGGTTCAGAAAATGAACATCTTGTTTCAAGTGTATCCAATTTCTAATTTTACAATCGCAAAAGGTCACCACAGATGCAAACAAAAATCACAATTCTCTTTTACGTAAAGAGAGCAAAATCAACTATTGATGGCTTAGTTCCCATCTATTTAAGAGTTACCGTAAACGGACAACGCATTGAACAAAGCACCAAAAGGTATGTTGAACCCATTAAATGGTCATCAGAACAAGGTAAAATGAAAGGCAATTCAGAAGAAGCCCGGGCACTAAATACTTACCTTGATATTCTAAAAGCAAAAGTGTATGATATCCAAAAAGAGATCATACACGATGGCCAAGAGGCGAATTTCGAAAACATCAAAAACAAGCTTTTAGGTGTTGATGAAAGAAAAAGGATGCTGGTACCAATATTCCAGGACCACAACAAAAAAGTAGAAGCATTGGTAAATGATGAATTTGCTCCTGGCACCCTAATTAGGTATAAAACCTCCCTAAGCCATACCATTGATTTTCTGAAATGGAAATACAACATTTCAGATATTGACATTCGAAAAATCGACCACGCATTCATTACCGAATTCGAGTTTTATCTTCGCAGTGTCCGCAAATGCAATAACAATTCAGCCGTTAAATACATCAAAAACTTTGGTAAAATCATTCGTATTTGTATTGCCAACGGATGGATTGATAAAAACCCTTTTGTTAACTATAAATCAAAAGTAAAAGAAGTAGAAAGGGTATTTCTTGTTGAAGAAGAGCTGCAAACCATGGCAGATAAGGAATTCCAAATTGAAAGGCTAAATCAAGTAAAAGACATTTTCCTTTTCAGCTGTTTCACAGGCTTGGCTTATATTGATGTAAAGAAGCTTACTAAAAACAACATCAATATCGGCATTGATGGTGAAAGATGGATATTTACAAACCGCCAGAAAACAGACACGAAATCCAATATTCCCTTGCTGCCCATGGCCGAAGAAATTATTGCCAGATACAAAGACCATCCACAATGTATAAATGAAGGGAAATTGCTTCCAGTGCTTAGCAATCAAAAAATGAATGGTTATTTAAAAGAAGTAGCTGATTTGTGCGGCATTCAAAAGGAATTAACCTTCCATATTGCCCGTCATACTTTTGCTACCACTGTAACGCTTACAAATGGTGTTCCTATTGAAAGCGTTAGCAAAATGCTTGGGCATAAAAATTTAAGAACCACGCAACATTATGCTAAAATATTAGATAGAAAAGTGAGTGATGACATGAAACTCCTTCGTGATAAGCTAAATTTAAAACAACAGCCTGCTAAGATTATAAATGTTGCAGGATGATCTTCTTCTGATTCTCAATTTCCAGTCCTTTCACAAGCAATTTTCAAATAACTTAAAGCTAGTGTCGCTTTAAGTTATTTGATATCATTTGCAATCTTGGTTCTTAAGGTATAATCATTAAAATGATGTTTTATACGCCCTTTTATTATAATTGGGTGGATGCCAATCTCTTTTCCAAAAGAAATTGCGTATTCATCTAGCATGCGATTTTTATTTCCAATGAAAGTCGTCCAATCTTTTGAAGAAATAAGCGAATTCGCTGCAAATTCATTGGCTTCAGACTCTTCTGCATTTATGCTATTCGTTGAATGGTCCAAATCATCTAAAAACTGTGCTTCAGGGTTATTTACTAAGTGTAAATACACATGGCCAAGCTCATGAAATAATGTAAAAGCAAAATTATCCAATCTATTATGCCTTAAACTCATTCCAATTAATGGATTTTTTCCACTCCAGAGACAAACCCCGTCTATCGGGCACTTCTCAGCATTTTTATGATAAATTAATTTAATACCTGCCTCTGCCAAAATAGCTACAGCCCTTTCCTTCACATTTTTATTTTCAGTTACCAAACGTTTTAGTTGCTCCAATACGCCATCTTTATGTTTTCTGTGAAAAGTGTTGACCTTTTGTTGCTCACCTAAATATGAAATTAATTTAGTCCATGCAACCACATTATTTCGGTCTACTTTGTCAGTATTTGTTTTTTTGTATCGAGCGTAGGCAGGTGAGGCATATGTTGATGCAATTTGATCAACATGACTTACCCCATATATTGCTTTCACAATACCTATATCCTGAACGGGGTCTCCGCTTAAGAACTTAGACTTCTTAAAAAAAATTGTAGGTATATTTTTACTCCAAATATTCCATTCTTCAATAGATTCAAGTCTTACTTGATTTTTTTCGTTAATTCTTGCTTGATCTAATTCGTAGTTCTTTTGTGCATTCATCCAATAGTCTGCATCTATACCTAATGCCTTTTCCAATAACAAAGCTAAATCAGCATTTATACTGCGCTTGCCTTTAATTATCTCATTAAGTTGCGTTTTTTCAATACCTATTAGTTTGGCAAATTCAGCCTGATTCACATCTCTAGCATCTAACTCATCTTGTATAATTTCTCCAGGATGAGTGGCCAATGCAGGTAGTAAATTTTTCTTAGTGTTCATTTTCGTTTTCGTTTAAGTTTTATAACTTATTCATAATGTTTACTGATTTCTTCTATTTCTAAAATTTTTATTTCATGTGGTGGACTTGCATCTATTATCTCTTCAAATATTAGGCGGAATTGCTGGTTAATATAAACAGCACTTTTTCCTTTCAAATCGCCTTGCTTCTTTTCATAGTTTAAACTACTTAACTGATATAATTGTTCTATTTTAGTTGCAGACTTTAGTTTATTTACTGTTTTGATGTATTGTTTTATCAGCTGAGGATTAGACTTAAATCGTTTATCCTTGGTTTTGCCTTCTTCATATAGTTCTTGTAAATAGTTTTCCTTAAATTCAATTTCCATGATTAGTATTTAATCAGTGGACAAAAATAAGAAAATTTTAATTATTCACAAATTTGTGAATAATTTGGCTTTTATACCCCTATTCACACAAATAAATTTTTTTCCCTCAAATTTTATATTCCTTATTTTCTAAATTATGTGTTTAATAAGATTATTAATATTTTTCTCGAATTTTAATATTTGAATGAAAGAAACAGTAACCAAACAATTACAAGACCTGCAAGATCACTTACGTTTTATAAATACTGAAATTAATGAACCAATAAAATTATCTGAAACTTGTTTAATGGTCTTGGAGAAATCAATAATTAAATTGAAATCATTTATAATTAGGTACAAATTCAAAAACCAACAAGAAGAAATCTATTTCTTCAAAATACTAAAACCTCAATTTATTTCACACTTAATCTACTACAACCGAATCTATAAAATTGAAATTAATAAGCCACAAGGTGGTGGCAAAGCTCTAAGAAAATACTACAATAATGAGCTTTCATCACTAAAACTATATTTTGATGAAAACCTTGATTTTTACAAATATTACAGAACAAATAGTGAATTCTTGGACCATAAATATTTTGTTAGAGGAAATCACGATATTAAATTAAACATCGACAGCAGCTATTTTGATGCAGACCATCGCTTTAGTACAAGCCATTCTTACCAAATAGCCAATATCATTTCAAACGACCAAGTCGTGGT
>CANHJJ010000128.1 GCA_947460565.1 Bacteroidota bacterium | reverse complement strand
CCTTTTTTGTTAATACCTGTAGTTGTTCCAGTAATTTGGTATTTGTCGTCATTCCAAACAGTTGGGGTGCTTTCACCCGCTATCCATGTTCTGGTGCGAGTTGATTGCCACTCGATGGTTGAACCATTTGCCAATGCCACTGTTGCATTTACACTGATATTCCAATACATGCGGTTATTCGCATCACGGCCCATGTTTTGAATGGTCTTGGTGCTGCTATTGTCCACCGAATTGCCATTTTGAACAAAGTTCTCGAAAGCAATGCTTTTGGTTGTTCCTTGGTCGCGGAATTTACCAGTCCAGGTAACCAATATTTTACCGCTTCTCATTTTGCCATCATCACATAAGGTACCAGTTCCATAGTCAACCGTCATTTTGCGTGTTGAGTTTAGGGTATCCATTGTAATAACAGGACCTGCTTTTTTCAAGCCATTGCTATTGGCTGCATTGTCAACTTGGGTAGCCACTTGGTCAAAATCGTTTTCCAATGCATTTTGGTTTTGGCTCGTTTGTGTATCTGTGTCGGTTTCTTCAGATGATTTCTTTTTACATCCTGTAACGCTAAGCGATAGGGCCAATGCCGCTATAAGGCTTAATTGAAGTAACTTTTTCATGTTTTTTCTTGGTTTAGTGGTGTTATGATATAGCTTGGGTACAAAGGTTTAATTCAGAGAAACAAATATATAAAATTATCTGATTATCAATTACCTAAACTTCTTAGTGATTTCAACAGTATGATAAAATCCTTTTCGATGGAGTAATCCTTGGCATATAAAAAGTTTAATTTTTGTATGCTGATTTCATTTAAAATCCTGCTGTTTTTATCCAAAGGACTCAATACACCCTCCTTTATACGAGGTAATAATTTCACATTTTCGCTTTTGGCATAACCCACCCAAGTTTTGCGTCCCAAGAGTACCTGAAACCAATTGCTAAAGAAATGAAAAGGCTTCTTTTGAAACCATACCAAAATAGGTGAAAGCCCTAAAGCCAAGATGCTAAAGGCAATATCAAATACGCGTTTTTTCTGTTGTTCAAAAGGTTTGTTCAACAATAGGTTTATTTCGATGGTATAAAAATCACCAGGAGCATTTTTGCTATTACTACCTATGATAAACAAACTTTCTTCAGGCACAATTTTAAACATAATATCAGGTCTACCAATCTTTCCCATCCATTCGATAATGTGAGAGATTGATAAATCCTTACTACAAAAAATGATTTCCTCTATTCGATAGATTTCGACCAAATCGGCCAATTGCTGAATGTTTCCTAAGAAATGATGATCATCCACTGAGCTATCGTCAATGCCAACAAAACCTATGTATTCGCTTTGGCTTTTGCTTTTAACCAATAAATCTTGCACACGACTCACCTCATCAATATTTCCCACAATAATGGTTTTTAATTCGCCACCAAGGCTCAAACTCAGTTTCTTATTGCTTAAGAAATAAATGAGCAATCTATCTAAATAGCTTACCAATACAGCCACAGAAGCCCCAAGCACAATCAATGCCCTAGAAAAACGATAGGCATCATCAACAAAAGCATAAAACACAGCAATGGCAACGGTGCCTGCTGTTACGCCCTTCAAGACACTCAAAAAAGTTTTTCGTTTATGATACGCACCTGCCACAAAAAGACCAAACATCCAAAGTAAGGTATACACGATTCCATTCAACCATACGGCCTCTTTTGGATAAGCCGTTTGACTTTCAAAACGGTACTCACTCCAATAATTTTTGATGAGTAAAAACGCAGAAAGAATAAACACAAAATCAAGCGTTGGTAATAAAGTTTTACGCACAAAACCCAATACTACTGCTGCCAAAGCCCTCACATAAATGGCAAAATTGATAAGCAAACTGAATGTTCTGGCATGCTTTTGACTATAATGCTTCTTAGCAAAAATAATCATGGCACGATAGAAGGTGAATACATAGTTAACACTTGTTCTTTTGGTGCTTTCTCCCTTATAATGTATGATGGTGGTATGAGGGAAGTAATAATTTTTAAAACCTGCTTTGGTAATGCGATAGCTCAAATCAATATCCTCACCATACATAAAATAGTCTTCGTCTAAAAGACCAATCTTATCAAGCAAACTTTTGCGAAGTAACATAAATGCTCCAGCCAATACTTCTACTGAATGCACTTGATTGCGGTCAAGGAAACCCAAATGGTATTTACCAAATTTTCTTGATTTAGGAAAAAGTGAGGCCAATCCAAAAATTTTATAAAATGCCACATCTGGAGTAGGTAATCCCCTTTTGGATTCAGGCAAAAACTTACCTGCTCCATCTATCATTTTCACGCCCAACCCACCTGCATCAGGAGTGCTATCCATAAAATCACAAACCTTTTTAAAGCAATCTTCCTCCGCCACCGTATCCGGGTTTAAGAGCAAAACATAATCTCCTTTGGCTTGACGGATGGCTTGGTTATTGGCTTTGCTAAAACCTGTATTCTCTTTGTTATCAATAAGGATTACCTCTGGAAACTTAAGACGAACCATATCACAACTACCATCTACAGAATTATTATCCACCACAAAAACCTCGGCATCCAAACCTTGGCAGGCCTTGCGAACACTATGAAGCGCTTGCTCCAGAAAGTATTTTACATTGTAGTTTACTATAACAACCGAAAGTTTCATCCTTGAAGCGCGAATATATAAATTTAGGCTGTTATTGCATGATAGCTTGGGCTAAACAGATGTAATTGCCATTCTAAAACAAAAATGGTGTCACTAAAACCTAATACTGGACTTAAAATATGCATCCAAATGCATGCATTTTCAAGTAAACAAATTATTATCTCCATAGTGCTAATAGATTTTAAAACGAAAGCATTGTATAATTGCAGCAAATGAGAAGAATCGTTTTGCTGTTAATCTTCATAGTAGTTTTTTGTTGCATGGGCATTGCACAGAAAGACAGCAATTATATTGTTCAGTTTGAAAGACCTTATAATGTTCAGTTTAACACTTGGGTAAATAATTTCGACTTTTTCATTAACCCTCCAAGATTTACAAATTCGCAACAATTGCTGCAACTATCACCCAACTCAAGTTGGCAGACAGGTTTGTCTTTAGGATTAAAATATGTGACAGTAGCTTTCGGTGTGCAGGTACCCTATACCAATCGTGATGAAAAGACTTTTGGTCGAACACGCTTTTATGATTTCTCATTCAGCTATTATCAATCTCGCTCAGGTGGTGAGGTCTATTCACGCTCTTTTAGCGGCATTTATAGAAGCACAGGTATGATTGATACTAGTAGTATTTCAAAACTCCCGGATGCTAATATTCAAATGCATGGTTTAACTCTATACTACAATTTTAATCATCGTAAATTTTCTTACCGTAGTGCTTTGAGCATGGCTGAGTTTCAAAAGAAATCATCTGGGGCATTTTTGTTGATGATGAATTTGGGTTACAGAAAAATTGATTCTCCTCAACCCCTGATTCCGCCCGATATTGATGTAATAAAAAATTATGGTGAGCTTACGGGTATGAGAAGTTTAAGTATGACTCATTTGAATATAAGGCCAGGATATGCTTACAATTTCTGCATGAACGGTGGTACTTGGTTTATTTCTCCATCTGCATTTGCTGGACTTGGTTTGGCGTCTTATCAGATAAAAAGTATTACAGATAACAGCCGTGGAATAAGTCCTGAATTTGATGCACATGCTAAACTATCCATTGGTAGAAATGGAAAGAAATATTTCTTTAATGTATTTGCCACTTATGATGCTAATTTGAACATGTTTGGTTATCCCAACTTTGTTGCTTTTCAATCTACTAGTATTGGTTTTAATGCAGGTTTTCGTTTTCATACATTAATTCCTGCAATCAAATGGTTATAACTAAAAGAATTATCATCCTGTTAGTCTTTGGTATTGTATCGATAAGCCAAGTTCATGCACAAAAGAAAGGTAAACTTGAAAAATTTATAGACAAGATATATGATAAAGTAGAAGGTGACACAAGCAAACCCAACAAAAAATACTTTATGGCATTACCCATATGGGGCCTTTATCCTGAAACAGGTTGGAGATTGGGATTGAGTTTAGTGTATTTATTTCATACCAAAAAGGATGTTGTAACTCGACCTTCATTGGTAAGGTTGAACGGACAATATACACAAAACAAACAAAGCAGTATCAAACCTTATTTTGATATTTTTACCAATCAAAATAAGTTCAATTTCAAGGGTTCTTATACCTATACCAAATTTATCGAAAACTATTGGGGCATCGGCAATACACAAACAGATGCCAGCAAGGAGCTTTACGATTTTACTTTAAATAGATTACAGCTTCGAGGGACTTATCAAATATATAAAAATGTATATGCCGGTATCAACCTTGAAACAGACAAGATGAATGATTTGGGTTTTGTGGATGGCAGTGCATTAAAAGCCTCAAACATCATTGGTGTAAATAATAGCTTTACAGCCGGTGCAGGTTTGGTCCTTAGTTTTGATAACCGTGACCATATCTATTATCCTCTTCATGGTCATTTAATTGACATCAGCACTTTGTTTAATAGCAAAGCTATCGGCAGTAATTATGAATTCAATAACTTGACAGTAGATGCCCGAACCTATATCAAATTATGGAACCATAATGTTTTGGCACTGCAGGCATTTGGTAATTTTAACGAGGGAAATATTCCATTTAGGCAAATGGGAACCATTGGCAGTGATATGTATATGCGCGGTTATTACAATGGTCGATTTAGAGATAAGCATGCCGCTGCCATTCAAGCAGAGCTGCGTAAACAAGTATGGGGCCCCATTTCTATGGTGGTTTTTGCTGGGGCTGGTAATGTTGGCAATACTTTGAGTAATTTGTTTGAAAATATAAAACCCAACTATGGCATAGGTATTAGAGGCATTGCTATGCGCAAAGAACGTATCAATCTTCGTATCGATTATGGCCAAGGTGAAAATGGTATACAAGGTATGTATTTTACTTTAGGTGAAGCATTTTAGTAATTAATAAGCGTAACCATTTCACTCAAAATTTATTATTTATTATACCATTTCTTTAAACTTTAAAATGTATTGTTGATATTCCATACTTGTATGCTTTTTGAAATTGCCTCAAACCATTATTTGACATTGGTGAGACATGCATCAGAGGGCTGACTATAATAAAAATTAAGGCTGATTCACCCTAAATCCTTCTTCAAAGGTATTACCCCTAAGTTGACAATTTTTGAGCATATAATACGAACATGGAAAGCATGTCCAACAAGTACTGTTTTGTTTGGCAATGTATAATGTATTTCCATTTGATATCATGCTATCTAAATTGTAAATAGGATAGGCTTTTGGATACACTATTGAGCTAGATAAAATACCTTCATTTTTCATAGAAACTATTTTGGGAGCAACTCCAACAATCGATATAACAAGCGTTGTTATCATCATCCATTTGTTTATTAAATTGATTTTTTTACCCAGGAGATAAGCCAAACCCAAGGCGAGCAGAACAACTATATATCCATAGGCATATCGAACATGTGGACCATTTGAAAAACAAAAAGCAATACCTATCAAACTTATTATGGCTAGACTTAGAATAGTCTTTTGTTTTTCTTTTTCGAAAGCATATTTGATGATAAATAGCAGTGTAGTTAATACACTTAAACCAAGCAGTCCTTTATTGAAAAAATCAAGCTTTTCTAACCAGAGTGGGAGCCATTCAGCTAGGCTCATTTGTGCAGTTATTTGAATATCTTGAAATGGAACTTTTCCCCATTGTTTGATGCTAAAACGCTCCATATCTAGCACCTCTTTTGGCATTTTCCAGTCGAACTGAAATAAATCCAAACCACTTGCAGGATAGCAAAGCCAGCCTGATACCATGACATTACCCAATACCCAAATGCCTAGTGTGAATGATGCAATTACTGAATATCCAATCCAATATTTTTTTGTTTGATT
>CANHJJ010000127.1 GCA_947460565.1 Bacteroidota bacterium | reverse complement strand
GATGTGAACAATATTTTTAACAGACAGTATAAGTTTGGTGCAAGTTTTTACAGCAGTTTGTTTTTAAGAAAAGAAAGAGGAAAACTGCAACAAGCCAATTTAAAACTTAAAAGTATTGATTTTGAAGCCCAATTAACAAAGCGAGAATTGGTTAATGAAGTTTTTACAAACTATAATAATTTACTAAACCTTGAACAGCTAATAAGTATTCAAGAAGTTTTAGTTAAAAATGCTACTGCACTTCGCGATGCAGAACAAACCAGGTTCGAAAATGGTGAAAGCTCACTTTTTTTGGTGAATACTCGCGAGCGTAGCTTAATTGATGCCCAAATAAAGCAAGCTGAAATAAAAAGCAAATACGCAAAAGCCAAGGTTCAATTGCAATGGGCAAGTGGAATTAGGCTTTTTTAAAAGGAATGTATTGACGAAGTAATGATCCTATAATTTCAGTTTATTTTAGAACCCTACTCATTTAATTTAGCTTTGTAAATTCAGAATTGAGGCAAGTAATCTTTATCTGCCGTATTCTAAATCCTGGTTATGATTATGGCATGAATACTGAACAAAATATTGGATTGGATAGATTGAATATGAGTTGAAACTAAATGTGTATAAACTTGAATTTATGAAAACTAGATTACGACTCATTAATTTGGGAGGGATTTAAGTTTTAAATATTTAAATAACTGTTTAATAGCAATTGAATCATTGTAAGTTAAAAAAGAATTAATTTATAGTTATTTTTTTTAATCTTGTGCCAGTTATTTTTAATTTATTTAAGTGGATGGTACAAAAGAATAGTCTTTTTTCAGATATTTCGGCCTCATTGGTAGTTTTTTTTGTTGCATTGCCACTTTGTTTGGGTATTGCTTTGGCATCAGGAGCCCCAATTTTAAGTGGACTTATTGCTGGTATAATTGGTGGCATTATTGTAGGGGCTATTAGTGGAAGCCACACTAGTGTTAGCGGACCAGCAGCAGGATTAACTGTAGTCGTATTATCTTCCATTCAGCAATTAGGTGCCTTTGAAATATTTCTTGTAGCATTGTTGATAGCAGGAGTTTTACAAATAGCTTTTGGTTTTTTTGGTGCTGGTATCGTAGGTAATTTTATTCCAGCCTCAGTTATTAAAGGTATGTTGTCGGCCATTGGTTTAATTTTGATATTTAAGCAATTGCCGCATGCCTTGGGCTACGATAAGGATTTCGAAGGAGATGAAAGCTTTTTACAAAATGATAATCACAATACCTTCTCCGAATTATTGGAGTTAACAGGTCACTTTACAGTGGGTGCTGTAATCATTGCCTTGGTGACTTTTTTAATATTATTTGCTGGCGAAAAATCTTTTATAAAGCGACTTTCGATTTTTAAAATTTTCCCTGTTTCTCTAATAGCTATTTTGGTCGGAACATTAATTAATTTAATACTTTCCAGTTATTTACCAAACTATAAATTGGAAAATGAGCATTTGGTACAAATTCCAAATATGCATAATTTATCAAATTTTAATTTTCCAGATTTCACCCAATTGGGAAATGTTTTGGTGTATGCCATTGCAATAAAAATAGCTTTAGTAGCAAGTTTAGAAACATTATTAAGTATTGAAGCAACCGATAAATTAGATACTGCAAAGAGAATTACACCTACTAGTAAAGAACTCATTGCTCAAGGTTCCGGAAATATGGTATCAGCCTTATTAGGTGGATTGCCAATTACGGCAGTTATCGTTAGAAGTAGTGCTAATATAGTTGCAGGTAATAAAACAAAATTATCAGCGATATTACATGGATTTTTACTTGCCATTTGCGTGATAATATTCCCCGAAATACTAAATGAAATTCCTTTATCTGCTTTGGCTGTTTTACTGATTTTTGTGGGATATAAATTAACCAAACCCCTATTATATAAGGAACAGTTTAATGCTGGATTAGATCAATTTTTACCTTTCATGGCAACTATTGTGGCTATAGTTTTCTCAGATTTGTTAGTAGGTGTTGGCATTGGCTTAATGGTTTCCTTCTTTTTTATTGTAAAATCAAGTTTTAAGCAATCGATTTCAATAACTCAAGACAATACTAATTATTTAATAAAACTAAAGGGTAATGTGTCCTTTCTTAACAAGGCTTTTCTAAGAAATGAATTCGAGAAAATGCCTAATGATAGTTATTTGTTGATTGATGGAACTGGTGCCAGTTATATTGATTATGATATTATTGAACTATTAGATGATTTTAGTGAGTCAGCGTCCCATAAATCTATCATTATTGACAAGAAAAAATCAACGTCTAGTTTAAATCCTTACTTTAGAATAAATCCTTAATTTAAATGAACGAATACGAAAAACTTTTATTGCAAAACAAGGCTTGGGCTAAAGAGCGAATTGAGCTTGATCCAGATTATTTTAATCGTTTAGCACATATTCAAACCCCTCAATTCCTTTGGATTGGATGCTCCGACAGCAGAGTGCCGGCAAATGAAGTAACAAATACCCAGCCAGGCGAAATTTTTGTTCATCGTAATGTGGCTAACTTGGTTGTTAATACCGATTTGAATTTATTAAGTGTTTTAAAGTATGCTGTAGAAGTACTTAAAGTTAAGCACATTATTGTTTCAGGTCATTATGGATGTGGGGGCGTGAAGGCAGCTATGACCAATACTCACTTTGGTTTACTGAATAAATGGTTGAGAAATATTAAAGATGTTTATCGAATTCATTCAGATGAATTAGATTCAATAGTTGATAATGAAAAAAGAACAGATAGATTGGTTGAACTTAATATTGTAGAACAAGTATATAATCTTGCGAAAACCTCCATCATTCAGAGGGCTTGGGCTAATCAAAATGGTCCAGTTTTGCATGGAAGTGTATATAGCTTGGAAAATGGAATCATGAAGGACTTAATTGCACTAGATTCCAATTCTTCTCTACCTGAAATGTACCGATTTGAGTTTAGTGATGATGGTGTTGAAGATTAGTATGTTATAAAAATTAGAGCATTATTCAATTAGATTTTGAACAATATTTTGCCAAACAAAATAATTGTACACATTTTATCTTATTGTTATTTATTATTAATGAGATAAGTGTTTCTTAATTAGTTTTGTGAATTATGTGTTAGTTTCTTCTAATAGGTGCATGTTATTTTGCCTTTTTATTTGAATAGAAATACATGCTTACATCACTCACAATTATTAATTCTAAAGTTTATGGTAAGGCTGAAATTCGCTTTAATGATTGCGATAGTCTTCAGCTGGTTGGACCCAATAACATTGGTAAATCAACTTTAATATATGCGCTTAATTTCCTTTTTATCATTGATGGAAACAAGATGACTTTCTCTGGAAATAGAAGAGGAGACAAAGACACTATCCACCATTATTTTCCAAATCCAAATCAAAGTTATATCGTTTTTGAAATCTTTAAAAAATCTTACTACTGTATCCTATTAAAGCGCGATGGTGAAGGTAATTTAGAGTATTACAAATACCCAAGTGACTATAAGGAAAGTCATTTCGTAGATGCTGAAAAGCGATTAATGAAATTTGACGAGGTGCAAGCCAATTTAGCCAAAGAAGGTATTGAATTGGAGGCCTTCAAAGACAAGAGAGAGGTGTTTAATTTTGTTTACCAACGTGGCAGAAGAAATAATGGAGTTGTTTGGCTTGACGATAACGTGAAAAGTGATGGATTGAGTAATAATTTCTCTAAAATTTACAGGTACCTTATCAATACAAAATTGATCACAAATAAAAACCTGAAAGAGGCTTTAATCATTGCTGATAATAGAGAAAATGAGGTTCTGAACTTTAGCCAGAAAAACAAAAAAGACATCTATGATTTACGTAAAATCAACAATGAGATTCGTAATTTAAGATCTGTTAAAAACGAGTTTGATGATTTTAGAGAAATCGTAAGTCAATATTCGGCTAAGAACAAAATTATAAGTCAATTGTATGCTGCTTTTACGCAAAACTATGAGCATACATTGCCAAGTTTGCAAGGCCAATTGGTTGATAAAACCCAATCAAGAGCTAAAATACATACTGAAATAAATGAAGATTTAAACCCTAAGAAATCTGATTTAGATAGAAAAATAGGAGGGAAGGTTGCCGAAATACAGCACGAGGCAGAAAAGCTAAATGAAAAAGAAGCCGAGTTATTTGCCATCAGCTCTTTTGAGCCAGAAAAAATACTGAATGAAAGTCTTGCCAATTTTGATAAAAAAAGGAAAGAAATAGAGAGCAGACTTACCATGATTGATATTCAAAAACTGAAATCAAACCAGATTGAATACAGGGTAATGAGTTTGAAAAACCAGGTTCAAAATTTCGAGAATCAAATCAAGAATTACAGTGATTTGTTGATCAACAAAATTAGTGGTAACAAGGATAATAGGAAGCTGTTAAATGCCATATTAAGTGAGCAAGTGAAGGCATTGCCAGGCAAGCAGGTGAAAAAAGCCATTCACAAGATTAGTGATACCTTAAAAATATTTGATGGAGAGATTGACATCTCAAAAAATATTGTTCAAAAAGACTTTGAAAGTATTGAAGAGATAAAAGAAAAATTAGAACAAGCCAAGGCTGAATTAAAAAGTCAAGAGCAATTGCTTGACACGGTAAAAGACATGGAGAAATCTCAGTCCGACTTGCAAGTAATATTGAATGAGATTGAGACTATTAAAATCAAACTACAAAAGATAAAAAGCAAGCCTTCTCTTCTTAAAAACATTGAGAAATTGAAAGGTATAATCACTGAAATCAATACCCAAAAAGAGCAGTTTGAAAACGAGTTGAAAGCCATCAATAAAAAGATTGCGCAAAAATCAAATGAGTTGAACGAGATAAATGATGAGATAAAGAAACGTGGAGATAGGATTGCTCAGTTGCAAGACTTCAAACGAGAACTTGAATCTCTAGGTTTGGTTGCTGATGAAGACTTTGAAAGCACTGAAGATTTGGATTTGCTTTACAACAAAATCAAGCTGAACCAAAATGATAGGTTTACCTTAAAAATCAACAAAGACAATTTGTTTGAAAAGTTGAGGGATAAACTACAATCGACTTTTGCAGATGAGCAAGATTTTATCAGATATGTTGAAGAAGAGATTGCTTTGATTGATGATAAAGAACGAAGCATTCAATCACTTTTGGAGAGTATCAGCACACAGTTTGCAAACCCAGCCTACACCTTGTTGAAACGTTATGATGAGTTTAAAGAATTTATAAATAATAAGTTCAACCATAAACTATCACAAAGCCGTATTTCTGATATTGAAAGCTTAACCATTGAGTTAGTAGATAATAAAAAACTAGTTGAAGAGGTGAAGAAAATCAGCCAAATTCAGCAGGTGAAAGGCCAATTGATGTTTGAGTTTGACCATTCAGAAAACTTGAAAATTCTTGACGCTTATTTGGAAAGTGGTAAGAAAATAGATTTTGAAAACTTGTTTGATATTACCCTTCATTTGACTCGCAAGGGTTCAACCAAGCCAGTGGATTTGAATGAGCAGATAGAAAGTGATGGAACGGATAAGATGATTCGTTTGATGATTGTGATGAACATCATCAATCGTTTGGCCATTGCAGATGACGAGAATAGAATTGTGTTGTTTATAGATGAGGTGGCAACGATTGATAAGCAGAATCGACCTGAATTGGTGAGGTTTTGTAGAGAGCATTATTTCATACCTATTTTTGCGGCCCCTGACGCGGTGGCAGGATTTGGTAAGTATTACTTTATCTATCCAAATGCAGGCAAGATAAACGTGAATGAGAAAGTGAATGCGATGTATGGTGAAACAAATAGTGTGGCTGTTAGATAATACGTTTAGATATGTTAAAAGCAGAACCAAAAACCATACTCAATTTTTTAGCTAACCATTTTGATAGCTTAAAAGATTTGTTTGATATACAATCGGATGAGGGTATTATACGTAAGGAGCAACTTATGCAAGT
>CANHJJ010000126.1 GCA_947460565.1 Bacteroidota bacterium | reverse complement strand
TTAAATTTTGGCTTATAAGTATGATTTCGGCCTCATGTATTTCTGCAAGGTTATCGTTTTTAAATGCCATTACCTTTTGTCCAATACTAAGTTTAGACACATCTTTTTCGAACACCATTAAGTTTAGATGAATATCTTCAGGATTTACCAATTCAAACAACACATCAGTAGGGGAGGTATATTTGCCAATATTCACATTCACCTTTGAAACAAAACCATTGATAGGTGAATACAAATTAACACTTCGTGAGATGGAATTTGGATTCAATGTATTGGGGTTTATGCTTATCAACATTAGTTTTTCGCTTAACGAACGAAGTAATATCCTTTGGGCTTCTACATCTGATTTGGCTTGTTGAAAAACCTTGTCACTGCTGGCTTTGCTGGCATTTAATTCTTTTTGACGATTATATTCAGCTTCTATAAATTCAAGTTTAGATTTAGCCATCAAATAGTCTTGTTGTAATTGAATAAACTGAGCATCTTCAAGCACAGCTAATACCTCACCTTTATTTACATGTAATCCCGGCAAAAGTTTGGTTGACTTTAAATAACCACCTAATGGAAAGCTAACACTCACCATGTTTTGAGGTGGTACTTCGATCACACCGTTTAGTTTCACAATGCTTGAAATGCTTCTACTTTCAGCCATGCCACTTTCAATGGCTGCGTTTTTTACTTGCTGTGGGCTTAATTGAACGGCTGTTATCTCAGCCTGCATCTCAGCCTTTTTTTCTTCAGTTTTAGGCGCACCACAAGATGCTACAAACAATAAGCTTATAATGATATAATTTTTCATTTTAGTTGTTTCCTAATAATTTGTCTAAGTTGATTTTTGATTGATTTAAGTTTTGCAAGGCATTCAAATATTCGCTTTGGATGCCTATGCTTTGGTTGAGTAACATGGTGTATTGAAGGTAATCAATATCTCCATTGTTGAATTGTAGATTGGCTGTATTGGCAATGGTTTTGGCATGATTCAAACCTTGTGAATTATAATAGTCAAAGCTAATTTGGTATTTCTTTACTTGCTCCTGCATCACCAAAACATCTGTTTTTAATTTTTGCTGAGTCATATTGAAATCATTTTGAGCCTTTACATATTGCAATTTTGTAGCTCCAATTCTTGATGATTGAGATCCAAAGAACAAGGGGATACCAAGTCCTACCATGAAAGATGAAAAACGCTTGTCGCTATTAAAATAGGTTTCTTTTCCATCGATGTTTTGCAAGCCAATAATGGTCATGCTGTTATAGCCTAACATCAAGTCGGGGAGGAGTTTGTTTCGCTCTGTTTTCCATCTGTATTTATTAGCATTCAAGTAATGCAACTCCGATAATAAAAGAGGATGTTGATTCAAATTTGAAGTATCTGCATTTGAAATTAACTTATATAAATCGTTTGAGGCTAATGGCTCGTATTGTGCTTTATCATTCAACAATTGGTTAAAATGTTTGAGTGCAATTTCAACATCACTGTTCAACATTTTCAATTGGTTGTTGATTTGCTGACGTTGGCTTTCAGCAGTTGTCTTTTCAAGCATATTACTTTCACCAAGTTTCAATTTCAATTGGGCTTTCTGCTCAAACAAGGCATATAAACTATCAGCATATTTCAATAATTTTTGTTTTTGATTTAAAACCAAAATCTCATAAAACAGCAGTTTTATTTCTGCATTTACCTCTAATTTACTCAACTTGGTTTGAGCCTTTGATGCAAGGAATGACTCAGATAAGCTTTTCTTGTTAGCCACATAAACTGTTGGAAAAGCAAAGTTTTGTGATATGCCAAATCTATTGTCATTGTATATGGTGTTTATCTGCCCATATTCAAAACTTGCATTGGTTTTGGGTGCGTCAAACCAAGTCTTTTTTAAGCTTTCATTGCTTTGTTCATTTAACACAGCACCTTGTATTTGGTAATTATTCTTTTCAGCAATACTCATTGCTTGTTCCAAACTAATGGCTTGACTGGGTGTCTGAGCAAAGTTTATAGAACTTATTAATAATGAAGATATAAGTAAGACAAGAGGTGTAATATTCACTTTGGTTTTCTTATTCTTATTTTCAAACATCACATACAAAACAGGTAAGACCAATAAGGTTAATAGAGTAGCAGATATTAATCCTCCCATCACAACAGTTGCCAAAGGTCTTTGAACTTCAGCTCCAGCACCATTGCTTAAAGCCATAGGCAAGAAGCCTAGCGAAGCTACAGCAGCAGTCATCAATACAGGTCTTAGTCTAATTTTAGTACCTGTAAAAACAATGTCAATCACATCTTGCATGCCTTCTTTTTTAAGACGATTGAATTCAGAAATTAACACAATACCATTTAAAACAGCAACTCCAAAAAGGGCAATAAAACCTACCCCTGCAGAGATACTAAAAGGCATTTGTCTTAGCCATAGTGCAATGATCCCTCCAATGGCCGAAAGTGGAATAGCTGTAAAAATGAGCAGCCCCACCCCCAATGAATTGAAGGCAAAATAAAGCAACATAAAAATGAGTAGCAAGGCGATGGGCACAGCAATGCTTAATCTTTGTTTTGCAGCCTGCAAGTTTTCAAACGCACCACCATAGGTCACATAATAACCTGCAGGAAACTTTATCTCTTTATCTACTAATTTTTGCAGGTCTTTCACCACAGTTTGTACATCTTTTTCACGCACATTGAAACCCACAATTATTCTTCGTTTTGCCTCTTCACGTTGTATTTGATTGGGTCCTTCTATTTCTTCAACATCTGCCACTTGGTAGAGAGGAATTTGATTTCCATTATGAGTAGAAATGAGCAAGTTTTGTACATCAGCTAAATTTTTCCTTTGCTCATTTTCAAGCCTCACAACCATATCAAACCTGCGCTCCCCTTCATATACCTGACCTGTTACCGCGCCTGCAAATGCTGCATTAACGGTGTTGTTTATCTCCATTATGTTTAGTCCATATTTCGCCATCACATCACGTTTGTAATTGATGACTATTTGAGGCATACCCGTTACCGTTTCAACATATAAATCCTTTGCGCCATCCACTTTTTTTGTAATCTCACCAAGCTTTTCGGCATAATGCGCTAAAGTGTCAAGGTTTTCGCCAAATATTTTGCATACTACATCTTGCTTGGCACCTGTCATCAACTCATTAAATCTCATTTGAACAGGGTATTGAAAGCTAACAGTTATACCAGGAATATTGGCTACTTCCGCACTCATTTTTTCTGCCAATTCATCAAAGGTTTTAGCCGAAGTCCATTCGTGTTTATCTTTCAAGATAATCATCATGTCACTTGCCTCTATAGGCATAGGATCTGTTGGGATTTCACCGCTACCAATCTTAGTAACAATTTTGATGATTTCTGGAAATTTAGCTAAAAGTAATTTTGATGTTTGCTGTGTAGTTTGAATACTGGTATTTAAACTGCTTCCTGTGAGCACACGAGTTTCAACAGCAAAATCTCCTTCTTCTAGTTTAGGTATAAATTCTCCACCCATATTACTTAATATGAATGAAGCTAGAATGAATAAGCCAAAAGCAATAAATAATACCATCTTTTTAAATTGTAGGGTTTTCTCTAAGGTGTTTCTATATACATTTTCCAACTTTTCCATCAGTTTATCCGAAAAGTTAGCTTTGAAATGTATCTTTTTGCTGATGAACAAAGCAGTCATCATAGGCACATAAGTAAGAGATAAAATAAATGCACCCAGTATGGCAAAGGCTACGGTTTGTGCCATAGGTCCAAACATTTTTCCTTCTATTCCCTCTAGTGATAAGATAGGTAAGTAAACGATTAAAATAATTACTTGTCCGAAGGCAGCTGCATTCATCATCCTAGATGAAGATTCATTAACTTCTGTATCCATTTCCTGTTGCGAAATACTGCCCATGCCAGCAAATTGTTTTGAATGTGCCAATCGATGCAAAACAGCTTCTACAATGATAACGGCACCATCTACAATTAAACCAAAGTCCAATGCACCAAGACTCATCAAATTGCCACTTACACCAAACAAATTCATCATAATAATGGCAAAAAGCATTGCAAGTGGAATAACGGAAGCTACAATAAAACCAGCCCTAATATTGCCTAAGAACAAAACCAGAACACATAATACGATAAGAGCTCCTTCAAGTAAGTTTTGCTCGACTGTTCCTATGGCATTATTAACCATTTTACTTCTATCTAAAAACGGTTCAATTTCAACACCCTCGGGAAGTATTTTGCTAATTTGTTCAATTTTATCTTTTACCTTCTTTATAACTACTGATGAGTTTTCACCTTTTAGCATCATTACCACAGCACCCGCCACTTCACCTTCACCATTATAGCACATGGCTCCATACCTAGTGGCTATTCCTGTTTTGATTTCTGCAACATCTCTAATAAGCACAGGTATTCCGTTTGTATTATTTTTGACTACTATTTTTTCAATATCTTCATTGCTGCCAACTAGACCCTCACTTCTAATGTAAAGTACTGTTGGACCTTTTTCTATATAAGATCCTCCCGTATTTTGGTTGTTACTTTCTAGGGCTTTAAAAACATCGCTTATACTAAGGTTAAATGATTTTAGTTTATTAGGATTTACGGCAACTTCATACTGCTTTAGCGCTCCACCAAAAGTAGATACATCAGCCACACCTTCAGTTCCAATAAGTCTTCTTCTTACAGTCCAATCTTGGATGGTTCTTAAATCGCTTAAAGAATACTTGTTTTCATAACCTTTTTTAGCTTTGATAACATATTGGTATATTTCTCCTAAACCTGTAGTAACAGGCGCTAGAGTAGGGGTGCCTATTCCTTGTGGTATTTGAGATTGAAGCAACAATAATCTCTCTGAAACTTGTTGTCTTGCCCAATACACATCCACCTTATCATTGAAAACAATGGTTACAAGAGATAGACCAAATCGCGAAAAGCTTCTTATTTCCTTTAGGCCAGGAATGTTACTATTGGCTTGCTCGATCGGAAAGGTTATTAAGCGCTCAATATCTGTTGCACCAAGAGAGGGCACCGTTGTTATTATTTGAACTTGATTGTTTGTAATATCCGGAACAGCATCAATGGGAAGTTTACTAGTTTGGTATGCACCATAAACTATCAAACCAAGCACCATTAATCCAATTATCAGTTTATTTTTAACCGAAAATTTTATAATATTGTTTAACATGGGTTTTTTCTCAAAATAATAATGATTTGTTTAAGCAAAATTCTTATTTTATTATCGTTAATAATTTAGAATATATCGCTTTCAAATAGTAAATGAGATAGATTTAGTTTAATCTATTTAATATGATGTATTTATACCCTTGGCGGTTGCCAAATATCTGATAAATAAGAGGAAGGTAGATAAGCATTTTCTCTTGAAATTCTGACACTTCCGATGATGAAAATGGGCTCTTGTATATGATGGTTTATTGAACTTAAATAAGAACTTTCTCCAGCCTGATGAGACGAGCAATCGTGGGATTTGAAGGGTAATTTCATATCCTTATCATAATCATTGTATTTGGTGTTACTTTGAGAATAATGAATTTCTATAAAATCAATAAGGGTTAAATCTTTGTTTTTTTCTTTATGCTCAAAATAATGAGTTACAAAAGCACCAAGTTTGCCAAGTTCTCTAAACTCTGTGCCACACAGCAGATATAGACTCAATAAAATAACACTCATGGCTTTTTTCACATGACGAAAGTAATGTAAAAAATCGTTGGATACAATATGAAATAAAATACCTATTGAAAGCTAATATTGCCTGGAGTAATAGTAATTGTTGAAGTGCTGATCCAACCACAATTTGATGAAATAAGACCTACACTGTCTATTTCATTTGGATTCATTGATGAAAAGCCTTCATATTGCCAAGTGTTGGTTCCTGAAGTAAAATTTACTGTATAATCAAATAATACTCTTCTTTCAGATGTATTTTTAATAACTAGTTTTACGGCACAATCCGGTGTTTTATTTTTGCAATTAATGGTAT
>CANHJJ010000125.1 GCA_947460565.1 Bacteroidota bacterium | reverse complement strand
TAATTTTCAATTAGATAACAAATAACTATAAAAAAATCTCAGAAATATCTAAGCTGCCCAATCTACTATCCTAACTCTTTCTTATTAGTTAACAATCAAGTTTTGAAAATCCCTTTAGTATGATAGTTTTGCGCTTGTCTGCTTCTGGCAATTGCCATTAGTCTTTGACGATAAATTATAAAAAAATAGAATAGGCCAATAGCTGTAGCTAAAGGCGAATAGCCAATCATATGCAAGCACTAGTAACAGAACTTAACACGCGTTTAGAAAAAATTTATTTAGGTGGTGGCAAAAAAGCTGCTGATAAGCAAAAAGAAAAAGGGAAAATGTTGGCCCGCGAAAGGGTTGATTATCTTTTAGACAAAGATAAACCACAGATAGAAATAGCAGCTTTGGCGGGTTACGAAATGTATGCAGAGCATGGTGGTTGCCCAGGTGGGGGCGTTGTGGTGGTGATGGGTTATGTGAGTGGCAAGCAGTGCATCGTGGTAGCTAATGATGCTACTGTAAAAGCTGGTGCATGGTTTCCAATCACTGGTAAAAAGAACTTACGTGCACAAGAAATATCTATTGAAAACAAATTGCCTATCATCTACCTAGTTGATAGCGCAGGTGTTTATTTGCCTATGCAAGATGAAATCTTTCCTGACAAAGAACATTTCGGTAGAATTTTCCGCAACAATGCTGTGATGAGTAGCATGGGAATTACTCAAATTGCTGCTGTTATGGGCAGTTGTGTAGCAGGTGGTGCCTACCTACCCATCATGAGTGATGAGGCCATGATTGTAGATAAAACAGGCTCCATTTTCTTAGCAGGTTCATACCTTGTAAAAGCTGCCATTGGTGAAGATGTTGACAATGAAACATTAGGCGGTGCAAGCACCCATTGCGAAATAAGTGGTGTGACGGATTATAAATTTGAAAACGATGCGGCTTGTTTGGATAGAATCAAGCGGATCATGGATAAGATAGGCGATTTTGACAAAGCGGGTTTCAATCGTGCTGCGCCTGTTGCTCCTGCTAAAAGCATGGACAATGTGTATGAAGCTGTGGCTAATTTTGCCAAGCCTTTTGATGTGATGGAGATTATTGAAAGATTAGTGGATGCTGATAGTTTCGACCCTTATAAAGAATTATACGGAAAAACCATTACATGCGGATATGCCCGCGTAGATGGTTGGGCAGTGGGCATAGTAGCCAATAACCGCCAAGTGGTGAAAGCTAAAAAACCTAAACAAAGCGCATCAGATAATCCTATAGAAATGCAAATAGGTGGTGTGATATACAGTGATAGCGCTGACAAAGCAGCTCACTTTATTATGAATTGCAACCAAAAGAAAATCCCTTTGGTGTTCTTACAAGATGTTACAGGATTCATGGTAGGTAGTAGAAGTGAGCATGGCGGCATTATTAAAGATGGTGCTAAATTGGTGAATGCCCAAGCAAACTCTGTTGTACCTAAATTCACCATCATAACAGGCAACAGCTATGGTGCGGGTAATTATGCCATGTGTGGCAAAGCCTATGATCCTCGTTTAATTGCTGCCTGGCCAAATGCCAATATCGCTGTTATGGGTGGTGCACAAGCTGCCAAAGTTTTATTACAAATTGAAGAAGCAAGCTTAAAAGCAAAAGGTGAGGTAATTACAGAAGAAAAGAAAGCGGATTTGCTTAAAACCATCACAGATAGATATACCAAACAAACTTCGCCATACTATGCAGCAGCGCGTCTATGGGTAGATGCCATTATCAATCCAGCGGATACACGCAAATGGATAAGCATGGGTATTGAAGCAGCGAATCATGCGCCTATTACCAAAGAGTTTAGACCCGGTGTGATAAGGGCTTAGTTCCCAGAAAATGATTTTGTTGTTAGCATAGTTTGGTAAGCCCTTAGACGAATTTTTGAATGCAGACTCTTATCATTAGATGTATAAGAATAAACAATTGACTGGAATTTATATGGCGGAAAAATCTTTGAGAAAAATATTGTTGCAGCCGATTCCAATTCTATTAAAGCCTTTCAGTTTTCTGAAGGGTTTTTTTATTTGATATTGTTTTATATCTATTTAATTTAGCATAGACTAAACAGCTAATCTTGAATGTTTAGAGGTTAAATTATTGAATGTTTATATCACTTAGTTTAATGTAAAAGCTTTCCAATTTGGGTAAGCTTTTTGCGTTTTATTGATTTGGATTTTTCGCATTTTGACAGCAATATTGATTTGGTTATTTTATTTTTTATTGGTTTATTGATTTGGATTTTTTACATTTGTGAGTAGTTATTGCTTTGGATTTTTTATAAAACAAGTATGTATTTAAATAGAAATATTGATAATGAGTTGCTTAACTGGAGTCTGCTAAAAAACAGAAAGCCCCTTATTTTAAGAGGCGCAAGACAAGTTGGAAAATCATCATCTGTAAAAAATTTAGCGAAGCAGTTTAAGTATTTTGTTGAAATCAATTTTGACGAAAATGCTGGTTTCGAGGAATTGTTCAATAAAAATTTAACAATAACCGAAGTTTGTGAGCAAATTTCAGTTTTAACCAACACGCCAATCATTGAGGGTGAAACCTTATTATTTTTAGATGAAATTCAAGCTTGCATTCCAGCTATTTCCATGCTGAGGTATTTTTATGAAAAGATGCCGAAACTGCATGTAATGGCAGCTGGTTCACTGTTAGAATTTGCTTTGGCTGAATTGCCTTCATTTGCTGTTGGCAGGGTGCGTTCTTTGTATATGTATCCACTTTCGTTTGATGAATTTTTATTGGCACATGATGAAAATAAATTGCTTGAAACTTTAAATAAAGCTTCGGTTTCAAAACCATTATCAGGCTTGGTGCATCAAAAGTTAGTAAATTACTATAAGAAATTTTTGATTATTGGGGGAATGCCTGAAGCCGTTGCAGCGTATATAAAAAATAACGATTTGTTAGAAGTACAAAGGGTGTTAAACGATTTAGTTATTTCCATTCAAGCTGATTTTGCTAAATATAAAAACAAGGTTTCAAGTGCTAGGTTGTTGGAAGTATTTAATGCCATTGCGCAACAGGTTGGAAAAAAATTTACATACTCTTATCCAAATGCAACGCTTAATAATTTACAAGTAAAGGAAGCCATTGAGTTACTAAAAATGGCGGGATTGGTTTATGGAGTTACTCATACCGCAGCCAATGGAATTCCACTTGGGGCTGAAATAAATGCTAAGAAAACAAAATGGTTAATTTTTGACACAGGAATTTTTCAAAGAATTTTGGGTTTAAACATTGCCGATTTATTAATAAGCAATGATTTTAATGTAACAAACAAAGGAAATATTGCAGAGTTATTTGTTGGGTTGGAGCTAATAAAGGCTGTTGATTTTTATGAAAAAACAGATTTGTATTATTGGCACAGAGAAGCAAAAAACAGCCAAGCGGAGCTTGATTATATTTGTCAGTTTGGTAACTTGATTGTTCCAATTGAAGTTAAAGCTGGCACAAAAGGTAGCATGCAGAGTTTGTATTTGTTTTTAAAAGAAAAAAATCTTGCGCAAGGTTTTAGACTTTCTCTCGAAAATTTTTCGGTAGTAAATGAAGTGAAAATTTTGCCGATTTATGCTGTGAAGAATTTAGCTAATAATTTGTACTAATTTACATCAATGCCTAATTTTTTTACCCTCGACCAAATGGCTCCTTTGGTGCGGTTAAATTGAAGTGATAAATCCGACATGCTCATGCCCTTTTGGTATAACCTTTTTAGCAAATCATCTTGCTCTTTGGTCCAAGGTTGATAGGCCTCTTTGGGTTTATTTGTGGTTGATTTTGGATTAGATATATCCTTGTAATTGCGGTATTCATCTTTATCATAAATAACAACCCTACGTTGCGGTTGTTTGCTTATTATCTTGCCTGATTGACTATTTGATTTTTCAGGTTTTTTCCTTTCAATCACTTGAATTTCGGGACTGTGTTCAAATGCTTTTGGTAATAAATCTTGATGAATTTTGAGTGTGTTTTTAGTACGAGTTACAGCTACATACAAAAGGTTCACCTCTTCATTTAGTTTAGGAATGTTTATCTCCATTCCATCATCAGTTTGCTTTTTGTCTTTTAGTTTTTCAAGCTTGTCTTCTGTTATAAAATCATTCACCAATTCAATGCTATCATACTCCATGCCTTTACACCTATGCACGGTTGAGAAGATAATCTCTGCTTTGTGCTTGTTAGCATTTTCAACGTGTTTGCTCTTTATGGTTTTGATGATATCATAAATTTCGTTTTCATATTCTTTCACCATTTCCACCATCATACCCAATTGCTTGTCTTCCGTTTTGTCAATATAATCTTCAAGCTCATCCATGTTTCGCATTTCTTTAATCATGGGGTCCTTAATCATATTGCGTTTGTTATTATATAAATTCAAAACATCGTACAATGAGGTGCCATCATCAGCATAAGTGTATGAGTTGATATTGCCTTCAAAATAAATATGTTTTATGCGCGTGTTTTCAGTAATAAATTCGATGGCTTTCAAAATCAAACCTAAGTTGGTGCGTGCAATTATGGCTTTGCTATTACTCTCTTTGTTTTTGCCTTTACCTTTAATGGCAATCTCTAGTGGCTTATTTAGATGATTTTTCCATTTTAAAATTTGATTAGCAAGCAAGGCAATGTTTTCACCAAACCTAAAACTCTCTGATAGATGGTAGGTTTTAAAATGAGCCTTTTCTAACGAATTTACAGCAAAGCGCCATGCATATATTTGTTGATGCGTATCGCCTACAATCACCTTGGTAGCGCTTTGGTTTAAAAAAATATCCAACATGGCTGGTGATGCATCTTGCCCTTCATCAAACAGAATATAATCATAAGGCAAAGCAGGGTTAAGCAATTGAAATTTCTTCAAATAAAAATCGTGTGTGATGTCAATTTCTGCACGATTCATTTTAGCCAATAATTCACGTGCATTTTGTACGATGACTTCATAATGTTTTTGAGCAAAATCTTTGGCCGCTTCATCCGTTAATAATTCCAAATAATTAAGCTCTTGTACCTTGCTTTTATTGCTATTGCAGAAATAGGCTACGAGTTTATTGATATGATTGGCAATGATGTATTCTGCATGCTTTTCTCCCCTTACCCTAAGCTTTAATAGCTCCACCAATTCTTGTGTTTTATACTCTTGTGATCTGACTTTGAAATTGCTTTGCATTACTACATAACGAAAGGCCAATGAATGCGCAGTTTCTACCTGCACATTGCTTAATCCATTTGCCATAAATTTATTGGAAGCTTCAAGTTTTACAGATTTGTTAAAAGCCAAATATAAGATGCTACTATTGGCAGGTCGCGCTTTTGCATATTCAATTAGCGTAGTGGTTTTGCCCGAGCCAGCCACTGCATTAATCTTAATGTCTCCACTGGATTGAATAATATTTAATTGCTCTTTTGTTAACTGCATAAAAGGTTAATGGAATATCTCTGCATGAGTGTATGCACAATATCCTTCAAAGGTTTATTGACCCAAAATAAATAATGAAAATGAAATAGCTAACCTAAGCCTCTTGTGTCCAGTTGGCCCTGTCCATAGGGCTAAACTGCCATGGCGCTTGGTTGTTTTCAAGGTTGCTAAACATATTGTTTAATGAGGCAGGTGCTGATGATTGCTCCATCACTTTGTATCTGCGCATTTCAACAATAATTTCCATTGGGTTGATGTTTATTGGGCAAGCTTCAACGCAGGCATTACAAGTATTACAAGCCCACAATTCGGCTTCGCTCACATAGCTATGAAGGTTTTTACCATCATCCACAAAAGTACCTCCATTGGCATCTATGTTTTTGCCTACTTCTTCAAGTCTATCTCGTGTATCCATCATGATTTTGCGTGGCGACAATAGTTTACCCGTCATGTTTTGTGGGCAACTGCTCGTACATCTACCACACTCGGTGCAACTGTAGGCATCCATCAAGTTTTTCCAAGTAAGATCAGTTACATC
>CANHJJ010000124.1 GCA_947460565.1 Bacteroidota bacterium | reverse complement strand
TGCGGTAAATTTGCTATCCCACTCTCCAAATGTTTTTATTTTTTCAATTCCTTTTACATCTATTGTTCCGGGAAACATCAGAGATTTTTGCTTCATTTTTGCATTTAAAGAATTCAAAAAACGTTGCATGTAAACCTTATTGGTGCTTTTAGCCAAAACCTTAGAACTTCCTGCCAAATCTATAGGAACAGAAAAGGCTGCTGCTTTTTTTATTAAACTTAAAACATTGTTGGATTGTTCACCCAAATACTTAAGTAAGGCATTACCACCTAAACTAAAACCACATAAGTACATTTCTTCATACAAATTATTTTTTGAAATATGATTCAAAACCTCGGCAATATCATCACTCACGCCACTGTTATAACTGCGAAGTAATTTGTTCATTTCACCACTACATGAGCGAAAATTCACAGCACATGTATCATAACCTTTGTCATAAAAAAACTTTGAAAAGCCTTTAATATATTGGGATTGCGAACTACCTTACAAGCCATGAAAAAGAACCAGTACTTTTTTAGCTCCTTGTTTCTGCCAATCCAAATCCATAAAATCTCCATCCGCTAAAGTTATACGCTCTCGCTTATAGGCTGTTTGCACTTTCCTAAACAAAGCAGGCATGATGGTTTCAGCATGACCATTTTTTAACAAACGATTTCCAGAAAATGAGGATTGGATTACAGGCATTATTAGTTAATCTCTTTGTGGCAATATCAACAATAAATTTAGAAACTGCTAATGTCAGAGGGCTGGTATTCTATCTTTACATATTTACTCATCAAGGCACTTAATATTTTTTGAATATCACGATTATGCTTATAACTTTTTATGCAGGATGCCATCTCTGCTAAGTTATTTTGAGTATACCTAAGATCCAAATAGCCAAAACCAATGTATTGGCCCTTTTCAATACACACCATTGATTTTTCATTTTGGTTTCTCCCATTACCGACAAGAAAAAAACTTTTGTTTTGAAAATTGAAACTATCAATAGCCGAAGTAACGCGTTTGTTATAGCTTTCAGCCTCTTCTATTTCAGCACAAGCCCCTTTGCACTTTTTGATTTGATAATTAAAACAAGGACCAGAAAAGGCATGCAAATCACATTTACTCAAGCACAATTGGAAATTCTCAACCGCTTTGTTCAAACTGGCTTTGGCCATATTCAAATTATCAAAAGTGAGCAATGATTCCCTATCGTCTCTATACCTTTCGATTTTTAATTGTAGGTAATGTTTATCGTCCATACTTTCATATATGCCATAATATGAACTGGAAGTAGCTCTTTTTTGTGCTCTATTATAAAAGGGCTTTATTCTTTTAATCTCATCCGATTCAAGCAGCAAAGCAACGAGTTCGCTTCCTGTATTTTCAAAACTAATATCTGCCATTTCATGCAACATCCTTAAAGCCTTGCCACCACTTTTGCTAGCAAAATGCTGCATGATTCTTTTCTTGATATCATTGCTTTTACCCACATAAATAACATCACCGGTTTGGTTATAGAAATAATAAACCCCTGTGATACCACTTGGTATTTTATCTAAAACAGATTCATTAAGAAGCGGAGGAATATTTCGTTTGGGGGTATCTAACAATAGGCTACTTTGATGAGAAACTGAACTATTCAAAGTCAAGATTTTACCAAACAAAATAGCAGTGGCCTCAGCATCTCCCAGGGCTCTATGTCTGTCTTTAATATGTATGTCCAAGCGTTCGCACAAATTGCCTAAACTATAAGATGGCAAACCTTTAAAAGTGCTTTTACTTAACTTTACAGTACACAATGTTTTTCTGTTATAATCATATCCCAGATCTTTATAGGCCGCCCTCACAAAACTATAATCAAAGGCGCAGTTATGGGCAACAAATGTAGCATCTTTGGTAAGCTCAATAATATATTTAGCTACTTCATAAAAGGCAGGGGCATCTCGTACCATCTCGTCATTAATGCCTGTTACTTGGGTAATGTAATAAGGTATGCGACACTTCGGGTTAAGCAAAGTGCTATAACGCTCAACCACTTCCTTTCCATTATGAAGCACTATGGCTATTTCAATAATCTTACTGCTAGCAGCCGATCCTCCTGTGGTTTCTATATCTACAATGGCATACATTTTTTGGTAACAAGCAAAATTAGGTTAGCAAATTAAGTAGATTGATAGGATGAAAAAATTATCTTTAATAAAATTTAATGGAGGATTTGTTTAATATATTAATAAAAATCTATGAAATCTAAATATTTGGAGAATTTATCTAAAAAACATCAATCAGTCCTTTCAATGAGTACATTCCTTTCTCTTACATAATAGTCCTTTCCACGAATCGAATCGTGAATTTCAGAAATTACATCTGCATAAACATTAGGCCCCCATTTGGGTCCATTTCCAGAGATTCTTATCATTTGATATTTCAAATATCTATCAATAAATGGCTCATAATTTGTTGCCCAAATAGAATCTTTAGAAAACACGTATTGTTTGACAAAACTTAATTCCACTGGTAGGGTATTGGAGTCAATATTAGTTAAAATGCTCATAGCCCTGAGAGGCATACCATTATCTGGAGCCGGTGGCATGAAATCTCTCCATAAATACGCTTTAAATTTATATTTCTGCTTACCAAGAATTAAAGTGTCAACAGCTGAATTAACTGCTAATTTTATTGAGTCATCAAATGACAGTACAATTGGAATATGATTTGAACTATCTTTTCTACAAGCTTGAAATATAAAAGTGAAAACAAATACAATATTGAATATTTTTTCCATTTATAGCTTATATGTTATAGAATACAATGATTAACCTTAAGTCAAATGAAGAAATTTTTCTCAAAACATAAATTAACTCATCAAATACTAACCTCTGTTATAACCCCAAAGGCAATTCAATACAGATGCTTCATAAGCACTTAAATTGCTTTCAGCAGGTGGTGGCAATTCATTGTATGGATTTTGGAAAAACAATACCAAAGGTGTGAAAATATCCTTCAACTCAGCATCCTCTTTCATGGCTGCTTGTATTTGTTTTACTGAACTCAACTCAGCTTCCATCAATTCGGTGTTACGAATCAATTCTTCATAAATCTTATATTCATCTTGAAATTCATCGGTATCAACCAACAAAAATTCATTTAAGAAATCATCTAATGAAATTTCAGCATCCGCTTCGTTGGCATCGCTGATGTATAACAATAAGTTTAACAACTCAGTTCCTCTACTGATGGTTTCATCTTCAATATGTTGCCATTCTGGACTGTCAAAATAGGTTTCTTTATGAGGCTCTGCGGCTAAAAACTGAACCATTAACAAATCAAAAATGATTTCACTTAGTGGCTCATAAGCTGGCTCTTCAGCCATTATTTCATCCAGTCTTTTTACCCTCGACAAAAAATCAATATGCTTGTTATTAAAAATCTCAAGCATTTTGGGCATTATATTGCTGGCACCTTTCAGTCTAGCATAAGTTTCTAATAAGGCTTGCATTGAATCCTGAACAGGTGTGTTTTCGTTTTGTGTGCTTAACATGATGTATGTAGTTATTGTATATAAATATTTCCTTTGCAAACAGTTGCAAGGGCTTTTCCTTTTAAGGTTGTACCAAGTACAGGGCTATTTTGAGAGCGAGAATAATTACTCTTTTCATCATATAACCAAGTCATTTCCTCATTAAAAATACTAAGGTTGGCTTCTGCTCCCTTTTCGATTTTCAAGGTATCAAGTCCTAAAATCTGACGAGGCTTGCTGCTCAACACTTCTTGTAATCGCTCGTTGCTAAGGGTTTTCGGCTTGTATTGATTGATGAGAGAATAACATGTTTGCAAGTTTATCATACCTTTATTGGCATATTCAAACTCAACCACTTTATGCTCCTTATCCTCAGGATGATGATCGCTAACGATGCAATCTATGGTGCCATCAATCAAACCTTCCCAAAGGGCTTTTCTATCCTCTTTACCTCTCAATGGAGGGTTAATTTTATAATTGCTATCGTAATCTTTTAGGTTTTCGTCAGTAAAACACAAATGTGCAACCGACACATCACATGTCACTTGAACGCCTTGTTTCTTGGCTCTGCGGATAATATCCACGCTACCTTTGCTGCTGATATGAGCAAAATGAATGCGCGATTCAGCATATTTAGCCAATTCAATATCACGTGTTACCATCAACTCTTCCGACATATTGGGATTGCCTTTCAAACCTAAATTGGTACTCGTGAAACCCTCATGCATAAATGTGCCTGCGCTCAAGCTTGTATCTTCAGCATGACTAATGATTAAACCATTAAATATTTTGGCATATTGCAAAGCCCTTAACATAAGGCTAGCTTGCCCAATAGGTTTATTGGCATCTGTAAAGGCAGGCGCACCAGCCTTAAACATATCGAATAGCTCGGCCATTTCCTTGCCTTCCCTATTTTGACTGATACAGCCATAAGGAATAATACTTACAGGCAGATTTGATGATTTATTAATCACATATTCAACCTCAGATTTGCTTTGAATAACTGGCAAAGTGGATGGTAATGCGGATACTGCCGTGTAACCACCTGCTGAAGCTGCTTTGGCTGCACTTTCTAAATCTTCTTTGTATTCAAAGCCTGGGTCACATAGGTTGCTGCGCATATCCAACCATCCAGTGCTTACAAATGCACCTTTGGCATCAAACACTTTAATGCCTTTGCTGGCTGAAAATGCTTTTTTTGAGGAGCTTTGAATGTCTTCGAAAAGTTTGTCGTTTACTAAAATATCGCAGGTTTTGCCGTGATAGGCTGACGATGGGCAACAAACAACTGTGTTTAAGATGAGTATTTTCATGTTCAAGTGAGCAGGAATAATTGAATTTTCAACTACCTTACTTGAATGGCAAATGTAATACTTGGCAAACAGTTTTTAAAATTTGATGGCGCTTTTTTTTAGGATTTTTGATGAAAGGTTGATAAGCTAGAGATTCGAACTCATCATCTATATATGCAAACCTATAAACAATAACCAATAAAATTAAGCTAATTAAGTCCTCTTATGCTTCCATCTCCTATGACTCCAAAGCCACAAGTCAGGTTGTTTTATGATTTGTTTCTCCAAAGCTTTGGTATGCATTTCGGTAATTTCAAATTCAGCTGTTTTATTGGGCTCTTCGCACAACATCCAAAATTTCACATCATAATAACCTCGCTTGGTTCGATACGCTTCTCCAAACACTATTGGATAATTAAATCGTTTGGCTAATTTCTCAACACCTAGAAATACAGGTGTATCTTGGTTTAAGAAGTTCATCCAATGACAATTTGTTGAACTTGGTGTTTGGTCGGCAATAAAGGTTATGGCTGAAGGAATGTTTTTCCTAGCTATCATTTCACGAAGTGAATTATTCATAGCCATGGGATATACACCAAAGCGAGTACGAATATGATACATAAACCAATCGAACCACTTGCTGCTTAATGGATGATATAAAACATCCACTTGACTTGAATTCTGCTGTAATGCCTGCCCAGCCCACTCCCAATTGGCAGCGTGTCCACAAACCAATATAAAAGGTTGATTCTTCTTATTTAATGCATGAATGATATCTAAACCTTCTTGCTTCAAATGTTTATTATAAAAGGATTTCTGAACGCTTGCCATTTTTATGGTTTCGATGGTTACATCAAACAAATTGCGATAAAACGCCCAAGCCATTTTTTCAATCCACTCCTCCGATTTATCTGGAAACGAATTCCGAAGATTCTCAAATACCACCTTCTTGCGATAAGCAAATACATGGTAAATCAAAAACCTTACGAAATCAGAAATACCGAACAGCACCCACAAAGGCAGCAGCGACAATAGAAACAAAGGGGCCGTAATTATGATATAATACCAACGAAAATTAGGCATATCGAATATTTTTTGGATGGCAATATAATTCCAAAACACTTTGTTGAAATATTTTATACATAAAAAACAAATGGACTTCTATTTTAGCGGCATGAGAATACTGATATTTTTGGCGGCAATTTTAGTGGGCAATATCGCCTT
>CANHJJ010000123.1 GCA_947460565.1 Bacteroidota bacterium | reverse complement strand
TTGGGAGGAAATATAACCATCCCATGTAATGCCTCATTAGGTGAAACAAGAATGAGGGTAGTTTATGCTGAAAATGTTGGAGCAGCTAGTTGTGGCAATTATGGCTATGGTGAAACTGAAGACTATTTAATAAATATTATTGATAATCCATTGGCCTATATCGGTAGTAGTGCAACTCAATTAACTGCAGCGATTGCTCCGGGTACATCGGATATTAGCATATTAAGAATACCTGTTAAAGCTTCAGGTTGTGGTGTTGGATTAGTTACAGAATTTGCCTTCAATACAATCGGAACAACCAATATTTCCAATATTAGTTCTGCCAAATTATATGCAACAGGGAATTCTAACACATTTTCAACTGGAAAATTATTATCTACTATATTATCGCCTTCAGGACAATTCAGTTTTACTGGATTAAATGACACCCTATTAACTAGCCTAAGTGATACCAATAACTATTGGTTGGCTTATGATCTTGCTACAGGAGCTACTTTTGGTAATTTATTGGATGCAAGAATAGATAGTATTAATATTTTGGGTCAATACAGAATACCTTCAAATAATAACCCAGTAGGTGCTCGCCTAATAGATGCACCTATGACATATATAAGTTCCACCACTACTCAAACTGCAACGACCAAAGTTGAAAGAAGTTCAACCAACAACCAAATTATAGGATTACAAGTTGTTACTTCAGCCATTGGCTCACCAATCATTTTATCAAATATTGATGTTAGTACCACTGGAACCAGTTCGCTATCTGACATTTCAAATCTAAAAGTGTGGTATACCGGAAACAGTAATTCGTTTGTTGCAAATACACAATTTGGAACAACAGTTAGTGCACCAAGTGCAACTCAATCTATTGCAGGAATTACCAATCTAAGTAACGGAACAAACTATTTCTGGATTACATATGATATAAATGCTGCAGCCACAATTGGAAATATAGTTGATGCAGAAATTTCTTCATTAACTTTAAATGGTATAGCTCAAACACCCAGTTTTATTGCTCCTTCAGGAAACCGCATCATAAAGTCAAATTATGTTTCTCCGACCTATTCAAATGGAACACAGATTGGAATTTATATTAGCAATATTCAGTTAGGCAGTATTAATAACACAACTGCAGGTTCTCCTGCTCCTTATGTAACCTACTATAATAATTTATCAACCAATATCAATTGTGGTAGCAGCAACACATTACTTGTCACACCAGGTACTTTTGCAGGAAATAATATCGCTGCTTGGATTGACTTCAATAATGATGGAGTTTATGCTTCAACTGAAAAACTAGGTGAGTTTACCAATATTGGCTCAGCTCCGTCTCTAGCTACTTTCAACTTCTTTGCTCCTATTAATGCAAGTATTGGTGCAACAAGAATGAGGGTTATCAGCGCACTTAACGTAACCAATATTAGCCCAAATGGCAGTTTTACATATGGAGAAACAGAAGATTATGTTATTAATATTCTACCTGCTGCTGCTGCTAATGTTTATAATTGGAATCAAATGGGATCAGGTGACTTTGCTGTTGCAAGCAATTGGACACCAAGCAGAACCAATCCTAGTTTATCCGATAAATTGGTATTCAATAATGGAGGAAATATCACAGTTACAAACCTTACAAACCAGATCATATCTTCGGTTACAGTAAGCAACAATACCAATGTTACTTTAAGTTCAGTAAGCAACACTGTATTTGGTGGCTTCGACTCATTAAATTTAATAAGTGGTAAATTGATTGCAGGTAATAATGTTATTTTCTCAGTGGGTATAGACACCAATACCACTGGGGTGTTAACTGGAATAGGCTCGGTTGAAGGTATTTTACGTAGATGGGTTAAATCAGCAAATAACAGCATCACATTCCCACTATCTTCAGGCGCAAATAGCCGAAGTGTAAGCTTCACCTATACCGCAGCGCCAAGCTTATCAGGTATGTTAACTGGTCAGTTTGTTAGCACAACTCCTAGTAGTTTTGGTTTACCTTTAACAGAAGGTAGTATTGTATTAAAACGTACTGCTATAAATGGCTATTGGAATTTCGCAGCTTCTAGTGGATTGACTGGAGGAATCTATAATGTTGCCCTTACAGCACAAGGATTTACTGGGGTGCAAGATTACTCGACATTGGTTATATTAAAGCGTTTGTCAACCATTAACCAATGGACATTAGAAGGCACACATGTAACAACTACGGGTTCAAACAATGCACCAGTTTTAAATAGAACTGGCTTGGCTGGCTATGGCAATTTTGGGGTTGGCGGAGATACCTTGTTCAATACACTTCCCGTTACACTTGTTAGCTTATCAGCTAAAAACATCAATGGTAATGCTGTTATCAGTTGGACAACCAGCACCGAGATTAATAACAAAGGATTTGAAGTTGAAAGATCGTTTAATGGTAGAACTTTTAGCAAAATCAATTTTGTTAAAGGAGCCGTGAATTCATCAGTGTTACATAATTATGTTGTAAGTGATGACAATGCATTTTCTATTAATCATGCATCAGTTATATATTACAGATTGAAACAAGTTGATTTGAATGGTAAATTCACATACAGTGATGTCGTTTCAGTTAATACTGATAATTTGGAAGCTGAAGATCATATCGAATCATACCCTAATCCTTTCATTAGCGATATCAATATCAATATTACGGCTAAATCAGAGAGCATTGTAAATGTAAATATTTTTGATATCCGTGGTCAATTGGTTCACAAAAGCTCGTTTTTGGCTAATCAAGGTGAAGGTATTTACAAAGTTGAAAACCTAGATGGCTTAGCAGGTGGTATATACTTTGTTAGAGTTGAATCGAACGGTGATACTAAAACCATCAAAATGACAAGGCTAAACTAGTTTATTCATTGGATAATATACAAAGCCGGATACTACATGTATAGGGCTTTGTTTTTTTTATTACTTTTGATGGCAAAATTTCAAATATGAATCAAGAAGCCATTATCGAATGCGTGCCAAATTTCAGTGAAGGCCGCGATATGAATATCATCAAACAAATTACAGATGAGATTGAAAGTGTTGACGGTGTTAAACTATTAGACGTTGACCCAGGTAAAGCCACCAACCGAACAGTCGTAACCTTCGTTGGATCTCCTCAAGCTGTTATTGATGCAGCTTTTCTAGCTATTAAAAAAGCTAGCGAAATAATTGATATGAGCAAACACAAAGGAGAACACCCACGTATGGGTGCTACAGATGTTTGCCCTCTTATTCCCGTTAGTGGAATAAGTATGGAAGAAACCGCTGCTTATGCTACTCAATTGGCAAAAAGAGTTGGTGAAGAATTGCAAATTCCTGCTTACTTATATGAATATGCTCAACCTAACAAAGGACGCAGCAATTTGTCTGTTATCCGTGGGGGTGAGTATGAAGGTTTTTTTGATAAAATTAAACTTCCAGAATGGAAGCCTGATTTTGGACCAAGTGTATTTCCTGCCAAATGCGGTGCAACGGTAATAGGTGCAAGAGATTTCTTGATTGCATACAACGTTAACCTTAATACAAAATCAGTTCGTTTGGCAAACTCTATCGCTTTCGATGTGCGTGAAGCAGGCAGAGTGAAACGTGAAGGGAATTCAATCACTGGCAAAGTTATTAAGGACGCAGATGGAAATGATGTGCGTATTCCGGGCACTTTGAAAGCCTGTAAAGCCATTGGTTGGTTTATTGAAGAATACAATGTGGCACAGATAAGCATGAACTTAACCAATTACAAAATCACATCGGTTCATCAAGCATTTGATGAGGTTTGCAAGAGTGCCGACAATCGCGGCATACGCGTTACAGGTAGCGAATTAGTTGGCCTTATCCCTTTAGAAGCCATGCTTGAAGCAGGCAGGTATTTCCTCCAAAAACAAAAACGCAGTATAGGTGTGAGCGAACAAGAGTTGATTCACATTGCTGTTAAATCTTTGGGTTTGGATGAACTGGCCCCATTTGATGCAGATAAAAAAATTATAGAATATAAATTACGCAATGCTGCCAACGAAAAATTGATAGGCATGAACCTAAGAGCTTTTGCTGACGAAACTGCTAGCGAAAGCCCTGCTCCTGGAGGTGGAAGTATTAGTGCTTATGTGGGTAGCTTAGGTGTTGCATTAGGCACCATGGTAGCCAACCTTTCTGCTGGCAAGAGAGGATGGGAAGCGCAAATAGAAGAGTTTAGCCAATGGGCAGAAAAAGGTCAACAAATAAAAGACAGTTTGCTAAAAAGTGTAGATGAAGACACCCGAGCCTTTAATGAAATTATGAATGCTTTTGGCTTACCAAAAAGCAATGATGATGAAAAGCAAGCCCGCACAGAAGCCATTGAAAATGCAACCAAATATGCTTGTCTTGTGCCATACAAAGTAATGCAAACTAGTTATGCTTCTCTTGGTATGTTGGCAGCTATGATTGAAAAAGGTAACCAAAACAGTGTGACAGATGCAGGTGTAGGTGTATTGTGTGTGAAGACTGCAGTACGTGGCGCCTATTTCAATGTAATGGTAAATGCCAAAGGGTTAAAAGACAAGGTATGGGCTGATAAAATGATTGCGGATGCCAAAGCATTGCTTGCTGAAAACCACCAAAAAGCGGATGCATTATTGGCTAAAGTAGAAGCTGCAATAGCTTAGTTAGGAAAGAGGATTGAGGCAAGAGGGATAAGGGGAATATTTAGAAATATTAAAAAATCCGTTGTTGAATTTCGACATCGGATTTTTTTTAGGGACAATAAAATTAATATAAACTTTTCTCTATTTTAAAGAATTGATATCCTCCACCCAATTGTATTTGAATAATCGAACAGAAATACCGTAACTCCATTACATATTACGATTTGTTAATAATCAGCATTTCCGAAGTTTCGGCAGAAAATAAAGTTTCGCAATGAATAATTATAACGAAAAGTTGATTCGCAATCGGCATGAGGTTTAAATTTTATAAATTATTATTTACATTCTTTTGTAAATAAAGTATTAAACTAACTAGCATTTACTATTTATAGAATTCTTTATAGTCTTAGGAAATTAAATACAGAACTATAACCTATAAGGGTATGTAAAAAACTTTCTAGAAAATTAACTTAAAGCTGTTCGAAACTATGACATGTTTTTTATAGTGTAAAATGAAAGAAAGTTTTCCTTAAAACCCAATCAACAATCCCACAAAGAACATATTAAAATCAGTATCTGAATTAACATTTTGGAATGACTTCAAATTGCCGGTGGCATTATCAAAAACTATGCTTTCAGGGTTGATGATTTTGGCCACTTTTCCATAGTTTCTTTGATAACGTAATTCCCATTTAATACGTTTGCTAACTTTTATTTTTAAACCCCCACCCCATCCATAGATACCAGTCACATCCCCATCAATATTGTCTGTTTTGCTTTGCTTGACCTTGTTAATATCATCGTAATTTAAGTTTTGACGGGTATAATAAAAACGCCATCCATAATACACATTTCCAAAAACCGAAATAGGTAATTCAGGAAAAAGGTCTACATCTAGATAAGGATACCATCCGTATGCATTACTATTAATGGCAATACTTGCACTATTTGGCAATGAACTGCTTTTGCCTCCAAAATATAAATAATCAAAACCAAGACCTGCATATAAGGCAAGCGGCAAATCAAGTTTTTTGATGGTATTGAAACCTAACTTAAACGAAAATCCAATACCATTTGAGATATTATCATTAGTCCCAATGCCATGAGCATAATTTAACGCAGCGCCAAATTGCACCCTTCTTATATCGGGTGAAGTATCTACTTTATTATTGGGAGGAGTCACTGCCAGTTGACTTACAACAGATGAGTCACCCTTAATCTTTCCGGAAATGGTCGTTGGGTTCTGCTGTGCATGCAATTGAAAGCTTATCAATAGAATAAAAAGATAGGTAACTAATTGTTTCATAGGTTTAACAAAAATACAAATTCATAAATAATAAAAACCTTGCCAAAAAATCACCTACCCTTACAATTGCTAATGCAAAACTCTGCCATGGTTCTGTCTTCGGCCGATAAGCC
>CANHJJ010000122.1 GCA_947460565.1 Bacteroidota bacterium | reverse complement strand
TACCAATAACAACCGCTCTATGAGGATCACAAAGAATTATTTTTGCACCCATATCAATCAAATTGTCTACGAAGAATAGTCTGCTTTCAAACATCCATTGATGAATCAAAACACTTCCTTTGGCTTGCGTTGCCGTTACCAAAGCAATAGATATTAAATCAGGTGTAAAGGCAGGCCAAATGCCATCTCTAATGGTTAACATAGAACCATTAATTAGACTCTCAATTTTATATGTATCTTGACTTGGTATAAAAATATCGTCTCCTCTAAATTCCATTTGTATGCCCATACGTTGGAATACTTTTGGAATGATACCAAGGTCGGGTATTGAACAATTTTTAATGGTGATTTCAGAATTGGTGGTTGCAGCTAATCCAATAAAACTACCGATTTCAATCATATCGGGCAGCATGCGATGGGTGCATCCTCCAAGCGAATCAACACCTTCTATAGTGAGCATATTAGAACCAACACCCGAAATTTTTGCTCCCATGCTATTTAGCATTTTGCAAAGTTGTTGTAAGTAGGGTTCGCAGGCAGCATTATAAATGGTTGTTTTGCCTTTAGCTAAGGATGCTGCCATCAATATGTTGGCTGTGCCTGTTACTGATGCTTCATCAAGCACCATATAAGCACCTCTTAAATTTTTGGCATCAACGCTATAAAACTTCTCATCGTGGTTGTATTCAAATTTTGCACCCAAAGCTTCAAAGCCTCTGAAGTGTGTGTCTAAATGTCTACGGCCAATTTTATCACCACCTGGTTCAGGAATAAATCCTTTGCCAAAGCGAGCTAACAAGGGTCCTACAATCATAATGGAACCTCTTAAGCCTGCACCTTTCTTTTTAAAATCTTCGCTTAATAAAAATTCTTGATGAACCTCTTTGGCTTCAAAAGTGTAAGTATCCTTGTTGATTTTTTCGACCTTCGCACCCATATCTGCAAGCAGTTCGATGAGTTTAATAACATCGCGGATATCAGGTATGTTTTCAATTGTAACCTTTTCTGGAGTTAACAGCACTGCAGATATTATTTGCAATGCTTCGTTCTTAGCCCCTTGAGGCACTATTTCTCCTTTTAATTGTTTACCACCTTTTACCTTAAAATAAGCCATATCGATTTTGTATTTTCTTCAAATATACCTTTCGATAACAATTTTGTAGTCTTACTTAGTTACAAGAATATGTGGAAAAGATTGACTGATTTCAAATTAGTCAACAAATTTATTTGAAAGGAGCCAAGTATTTGATGCCAATATTGATATCTGCTAATTTATGAGTCGGAGTTAAAATGTTGCATAAAAAAGCTTATAGATTGTTGCTTGCTATGGTATTACAAAAAATCCATTTAAAATAAACTTAGATATACAAAATGGTTAGATGCAGATTAAAATAATTGCTATTATCAATCAAAATATCAATTTTTTTTGAAAAATCAACTAAAATAGGCATCATTCAGCCATTTATGAATTTTCTTTACAGTTCGAAAACATTTTAGAAAGCATTTATATTCGATAAATATTATCAAAAATCGCTCGTTTAGGTTTAACAAAATGGTAGCTTTTTCTTACTAATTCACAAATTCAACTATTTTCGCCCTAAAATTAAAAAATATTTTAAATGAATACAGAACTGAGTGTCTTTTTAGAAATTGTTAAATACCTTATTCCAGCCCTTATTGTCTTTGTCATTACCCATTATCATTTGAAGTCATTTTTTGATTCGGAGTACCAAAAAAGATTGATTGATTTGCGTTTTGAGCAAACCAAAAATGCACAACCGCTTAGAATGCAATCATACGAAAGATTGATTTTACTAATGGAGCGCATGAGTCCTGAAAGCCTTGTGATGCGCATTTACCAGCCAGGTATTTCGGCAACTCAACTTAAAACTGATTTGATTGCAGACATAAACACCGAGTTTAATCATAATATTTCGCAACAATTGTATGTTTCTATTCAATGCTGGCAAATGGTGAGGGTGGTAAAAGAAGAGATGGTTAATTTGATTAACACTGCCTATAGTGATTCTGGACATAATGCCGTAGGTTTGGATTTAAGTAAGTCTATTTTTGAGCAATTAATAAAAATGGAAGAAATTCCAACTCACAAAGCGCTTATCTTTATTAAGAAAGAATTTGATTTAATGTTTTAATAAAGCCCTGAAAGGGCGAAATACAAATAAGATAGGGTATAGCCCTATCAATTTAGAAAAAGAAATAAATGTTTTAGTGCAGCCCTGAAAGGGCGTAATATGATAAAATAGGGTACAGCCCTATTATTTAAAAACAATGACTGATAAAAAATTTACTACCGACAGTGGCATAGAGATAAAGCAATTATACTCTGAACCTATAGCCAATACAGAGAAGCCTGGTGAGTTCCCTTATACCCGCGGAGTTCAAGCGGATATGTACCGTGGTCGCTTGTGGACCATGAGACAATATGCTGGTTTTTCAACGGCCGAAGAAAGCAATAAGCGTTATCATTACCTATTAAATCAAGGTACAACAGGTTTGAGTGTGGCCTTCGATTTGCCAACGCAAATTGGATATGATAGCGACCACATCATGAGTGATGGAGAAGTGGGTAAAGTGGGTGTAGCCATTGATACTTTAAGAGATATAGAAATTTTATTTGATGGCATTAAACTGGAAAACATTACCACCAGTATGACCATCAATGCTACAGCATCAACGCTCTTGGCATTTTATATTGCTTTGGCAAGAAAGCAAGGTGCAGATATCAAAAAGATTTCAGGAACCATACAGAATGATATTTTGAAGGAATATGCGGCACGTGGTACATACATTTATCCGCCAAAGCCAAGTATGCGGATCATTACTGATATCTTTGAATATTGCAGTAACGAAGTGCCTAAATGGAATACCATTTCCATTTCAGGTTACCATATTCGTGAGGCAGGAAGTACAGCAGTGCAAGAGATTGCATTTACTTTAGCCAATGCCAAAGCATACAGTTTAGCAGCCATTGAAAAAGGTTTAGATATCAATGTTTTTGGACAAAGACTTTCGTTTTTCTTCAATGCGCATAACAACTTTTTTGAAGAGATAGCCAAATTTAGAGCAGCCCGTAGAATGTGGGCGAAAATGGCTAAAGAACTAGGTGCCACCAACCCTAAAGCCATGATGTTGCGCTTTCATACCCAAACAGGTGGAGCCACTTTGCAAGCGCAGCAAGCTGAAAACAACATCATGCGCGTGACCTTACAGGCTATGGCAGCTGTATTGGGTGGAACACAGAGTTTACATACCAACGGATTTGATGAGGCCTTGAGTTTACCTACAGAAAATGCTGCTAGAATTGCTTTGCGTACACAACAAATTGTAGCTTACGAAAGTGGGGTAGTGGATACCGTTGACCCATTAGGAGGTAGCTATTTTATTGAAGAATTAACCAATACCATCGAGGCCGAGGCTTGGAACTATATCCAAAAAATTGATGCAATGGGTGGCAGCGTAAATGCCATTGAGCAAGGTTATATCCAAAAAGAAATAGCAGATGCCAGCTACCGTTACCAAAAAGACATTGAGAACAAAGACAAAATTATTGTTGGCGTAAACAATTTCATTAGCGATGCCGTGAATCCTCCAATCATGAGAGTAGATGATAGCATTAGGGTGCAACAAATTGAAAAACTAAAACAACTGAAAGCTGAACGTGACAATGAAAAAGTGAAAGCTGATTTAGTCCGATTGGACCAAGCTGCCAAAGACGGAAGTAATGTAATGCCAATCATTATTGAGGCCGTTGAAAATTATGCTAGCCTAGGTGAAATAGCAGATACCTTTAGAGGGGTGTTTGGGGAGTATCGAGCGTAATTGCGTTAAACGATAATTGGTTATTGGGTTATTGCGAAATTATCATTTATGATCAATTTTAATAGATGTTAATTTTACAAGACTTACTTCTCAATTCAATTGAAATTGTCACCGCAATAATTTAACATAAATTCCATATTTTGCATGGGTGAAAAAACTCATTCCCATACTTCTTTTATTTGCATTCACCCAATGTCATACCCCTAAGCCATACAGTAAGGCAGAACTTGGTGGTATCCGCATCAACAAAGACTCCTTAAAAATAAGTGATGAAAAAACACATGTCCTTATTCAAAGCTATAAGGTAAAGCTAGATAGCTTGATGGGAGAGGTTCTTTGCTATAATGACCAAGACCTCAACAAACAATTACCTGAAGGTTCATTAGGCAATATGCTATGTGATGAATTGATGATATATGCCAAAGATAAGCTAGAAAAGAAAATAGATTTTTGCCTGTATAACCATGGTGGCATTCGCATTGGCAGCCTTTCAAAAGGAAATATTACGGTTGGAAAAATATACGAATTAGCCCCTTTTGACAATTACCTTGAAGTGGTGGAATTGGATGGAAAGTCATGTCGTAAATTATTTGACTTGATTGCCCAAAATGGTGGAGCTCCTTGTTCTAAAGAACTTAGGATGAAGATGCAGAACAACCAAGCAATTGATATATTCATTAACCAACAAGCATTTGATGAAAATAGAAACTATCTAATTCTTACCAATGACTACGTGGCTGCAGGTGGTGATAAAACCGAACCAATGAAGAATGCCATCAATCGCTACAAAATAAATGTGTTTGTGCGTGATGCCATGATACAACATCTTCGAGATAAAGGCAAAAGAAATGAGGCTTTAAAAGCCACAGTGGACGGCAGAATGGAAATCATTAAATAAGCAAAATATGAGCAGCAGAAAAGACTTTATTAAACAATCCAGTATCTTATTAGGTGGTGCCGTGCTGGCAAGCACGCCATTTTACTCATTTGCGGCATCTAAAAGCATTAAAATTAGCATCCTCCATACAAATGATTGGCACAGTCGCATCGAGCCTTTTGATAAAAACGACAGGAACAATGCGGGAATGGGTGGTGCTGAATACCGTGCAGCCCTAATCAAGAAGATTAGGCAAGAAGAAGAGCATATATTATTATTGGATGCTGGTGATATTTTTCAAGGCACTCCCTATTTTAATTTTTATGGTGGTGAGCTTGAATATAAACTGATGACCGAAATGGGCTACGATTGTGTTACCCTTGGAAACCACGATTTTGATAATGGTATCAATGGCTTGGTAAAACAGATGCCTTTGGCCGGTTTTGATTTTGTGAATTGCAACTATTCTTTTGATGATACAGACTTAGAAGGAAAAATTCAACCATATAAAATTTACTACAAAGGCCCAATTAGGATAGGTATTTTGGGTGTTGGTATTGAGTTAAATGGTTTGGTGCCCGAGAAATTATATGGCAATATACTGTATAACAATCCTATAGAAAATGCTAATAAAACTGCGTCCCATTTAAAGGAAAAGAAAAAATGTGATTTAGTCATTTGTCTATCGCACCTAGGCAATAAATATGCTGGTGACAAGGTAAGTGATGAAACCTTAGCTAAGCAAAGTAAGAACATTGATTTGATTTTAGGTGGACATACCCATACATTTTTATCTGAACCTATCATATACAAGAATGTGGACAATAAAAACGTAATTGTGAACCAAGTGGGTTGGGCAGGACTAAAATTAGGGAAATTAGATTTCATATTTAATGCTGTTAACAATCAACTCACATTGCAAAAACACCAAGCTATCCACATTGACTTATTTGCTTGATAAAATGTTAACTAACCTTGTAGGGATGCCCTAAATCCCTTATTTTACTGATATCTTGGATAGTTTAGATAATTGAGGCTTATCAACATTTAACTATTTTTTTATTCCATTTTGAAAAATTTTTTTTTGATGTTTTTTTTAAATTGGTTAAAATCAGCAAGTAATTTTTTTCGATATTTTTTTCAATAAAAATACGTTGAAAAGATTTTTTTATGTAAACTTTTTTATTCACATTTACACTCGAAAAGGTAATAAAAAAGTTATGAGCGAAAAGACATGTGAAGGAGTTTGGAACAATATTGTCAAGATAATACAGGACAATGTTCCACCTCAAAGTTTTAAAACATGGTTTGAACCCATCAAATCAATCAAATTAGATAACAAAGTATTAACAATACAAGTTCC
>CANHJJ010000121.1 GCA_947460565.1 Bacteroidota bacterium | reverse complement strand
GCGTTTAGAATATCCCACTTAGAACTGTAACTTAAGGCTAAAGCCAATGTCATTCGTGTGTTCTTTTCTGTTTCTTTTATGGCTATATTTAATTCTTTAGCACAATTTTGGGGCAGTGCGTTCATATCACCAATTGAAATGAGTTTGATTCCATTTTTCATGAAAGTCATTTTTTCTTTTCTAATTGTGTTTACCAGCAACTCCATCAAAGCTTCTATTTCTAATTTAGGTCTATTCCAATTTTCAGTAGAAAAGGTATATAGTGTAAGGTATTTAATTCCAATTTCAGCGGCAGCTTCAGCACATTCTCTAACAGCTGAAACGCCATTTTGGTGACCAAACATCCTCAACTTTCCAAATCCTTTCGCCCAACGTCCATTCCCATCCATAATAATGGCGATGTGTTGAGGTAAATTCTCCAACACTACTTGATCCCTTAAACTGACATTGCTTTTTCTCACCATTATTAACGAAAGGTGGCGAAGATAATAATTTGACTCAAATTTTTTGAAATAGAGTTTTTCTAAATGATTTTAATAATTACTAGGTGATAATGGGAAAAATGTTACAAAAAGTTCTAAAAAAAGAAAGTCTGCAAATTTTTAATTTGCAGACTTTAAGTCGGGGTGGCAGGATTCGAACCTACGACCTCCACATCCCAAATGTGGCGCGATACCAGGCTACGCTACACCCCGATTGTTATTTTCGAAAATTCTTTGCGGAGAGAGAGGGATTCGAACCCTCGGCACCAGTTTCCCAGTGCGGCAGTTTAGCAAACTACTGGTTTCAGCCGCTCACCCATCTCTCCTTAGAGTTTTTAAGGATTGCAAATGTATGGAGTTAGACGTAATTCACAAATTTTTATCTAAAAAATATATAATTATTTGATAAATGTGAGATAATACGCTGTTTAATACAGCAGCTTTTTAGAATTTAGCGCATTTTATTTTACTAGGAAGCCTAATACTGAATGTTACTGAGGCTTGCATATACCAATCATTGAATCCAGGGTCACCTCTTTGAAAACCTTTTTTAAATTTACGTTCACCTGCAACTTCCCATGAACGATCAGCTAGTAAACCCCCAATACCTGTTTTTATGGATGGATCAGCATATTTACCGCTCACATCATCCAAATAGTCTGTATAAGTTCTTCTGAAACCTATGCTTGCTTCTATGCTTTTGTTATGAGCGTAAAGCCATTTAACACCAATGCCAAACGGAATTGCATAAGAGAATTTAGAATAAGATACATCTTCTGTCTGCAAATCAGCCAGGTTGTATGTTTCATCATTTAATTTGGTTTGAGGATTAAAGCTAAATCCAGCAAACCCTAAATAAGTAAACCCTGTGAATTTTGCGTCTCGCTTGAACGGGCCAAATTTAATAAAATTGAATTCGAAGAATGATGCATATTCAGTAACATTGGTTGAGAAATTCAAATTTCTCATTTTGTTATAGATGAAATTTTTGTCGTCTCCGCTAAGTTGAAAAGCACTTATTTGATTGACCCATGCAAAAGAGGTTGAAATGTTATATCTAGCAAAAATAGCAGCTGCGGGCTTGGTTTCGTTAAAAGCTATACTTGGTGCTAAATCTCCCCAATAATTGGCAGCTCCAGCAGATATACCAATATCCCATTTCTGTGCATCGGCTTGCATGCTAATGAGCAGTGCGATAAAGTAAACTACTTTTTTCATTTACTAAAAGTTGGGACAATCCATTCCTTTTCCTCTGAAAACGTATGAAATAGTTATCCCTGCCATAAAGTATAAATCTTTAGTAAAGATTTTGCGGTCGCTTCGAGGATTGTCTTGACTGAAATAAGGAAGCCCATCGGCAGTTCTTTCAATCGACCTATCAGATAGAGCTTGTGCTTTAACACCATATGAGGCTCCTACAACAGTTGCGTCAGCATATTTACCCCCAACATCATCTAAATAATTAGAGCCTGTAAATCTAACCCCTGCCTCTAATCCTAAAAAAAAGGCTTCACCAATTTTTTGTCTAAATCCAACACCTATAGGGACTGAATAAACAGTTAAATCATATTTTTTTAAGCTATTGTTTGTAGTTGTTCCTTGTCCTTCAGTTCCTAGTGGCTGAAGTTCCACCTCAGTTCCATTCAAAGTAGTTTTTGGATTGAAATTTACAATACCAATTCCTGCAAAAATGTATGGAATAAATGGTCTGGTATTGTATGAACTTAAATCGTTAGGTAAAAGATTATATTCTGCTTGAACTGAAAATTCGAAAATATTGCTATAAAAATTTAGATTTCTCCAGTATTGGAAATTACCGTCTAGTTTTGATGCGGTGGGGGCAACTGCATAATTTTTGTCATCACCAGATATTTTACCATAACCAGCAAAACCTTTTACTGCCCATTTATTTGTAAAATTATATCTGCCAAAAAGTGCAGCAGCCAAATGTGTTTCTTTAAATGCCACACCTTCATCGCTCAAATCACCACTATAGTTAGATGCTCCCCCGAATATTCCTATCTCTACAAACTGTGCATTTGTATACTTTATGTTCAAAACAAGGATGAGTATTAAAATAAATCTTATGTACTTACTTATCTGCATAGAAAGCAAAAATATGTATTTTTGATAAACTACAAACGAATATTATAATTTGATAGTACTTTAAGCTAAAATAATATCATGATTTTTGGTAAGAAAATCACTGCCGCAATTAACAATGCCATTATACTTGCTATTAAAACCGCTGCAGCAGCTATGTCTTTAATCCATCCAGCTAGATGATTTTTTTGAGGACTAACCAAATCTACAAGCTTTTCAATGGCTGAATTTGCTGCTTCCATTGAGAGTACCATACCGATACATATTAAAATTGCAATCCACTCATTGGTAGATATTTGAAAATAAATTCCAGCACAAATTGATAGCATTGATAAAAACAAATGTACTCTAACATTATGTTCATTAACCAAAAACCATTTTAAGCCATTTAGCGCAGGTTTAAAAGACTTTACCCTTTCAGAAACTGAAAATGACTTTTCATTCTTCATCTTTTTAGTGCCTAAAATTTCTATTATCGTAACCCCACATAAGTTTTTGGCGCAAAGTGCTTAGATAGTTTTCTTCATTCATTCGCACTAGGTTAAATTTAAAATCTGCTTTTCTTATGGCTAATTGCACATTTTGGTTTATACTTTCTGAACGTGAATCAAGGGTAGCCAGGAAACTACTACTTCTGCCCTCTATTTCGAAAGAGATGATATTTTTATCGGAAACTATAATAGGTCTAACATTTAAGTTATGAGGCGAAATGGGTGTTATTACAAAGCTTTCACTTGATGGATAAAGAATTGGACCACCGCAACTCAAGTTATAGCCAGTGCTACCTGTAGGACTTGAAATAATTAACCCATCACTCCAATAAGAATTCAAAAATTCACCATTGATAAAAGTGTGAATGGTTACCATACTGGCAGTGTCTTTTTTGTGGATTACAAAATCATTCAATGCAAATTTTACCCCAGAAAATATTTCCACATTGCTTTCCAATTGAAGCACTGTTCTACTATCAATTGAATAGTGTCCTTTTTCAATATCTTCAATCGCCTTGCTTGCATTAGGCGCTGATACTCCCGCTAAAAAACCCAATCGTCCTGTATTAATACCAACTACGGGCAATTCAGTTTCTCTGATATATTCAATGCTACTAAGAATGGTTCCATCTCCACCAATACTAATTAAATAGTCGAATTTATGTGTAATGAAATCTTCATGGGTATCAAATGTTTTGATTCTAGCTTGAAGATTCAATCCATTGCGCAAGCAATCCTCATAGTACTTTCTATAAATAATAAAGTCTATTTTTTTCTTTTCAAGGCTATCAAAAAAATGCTGAATTTCTGCAAAATTTTCATCCTTAAAATACCTACCAAATATGGCTAATAGCATGCGCTTAAGTGTTTATATATTTTAATAGCCAATTGATTCTGTTTTCTTGCGACTCGTCAATTTCACTATAGGTTGAATGATATATTAGGTAGTTAAATCTTTTGAAGGTTGCTATTGTGTATTGCAAATCTAAAGAGTTAAATTTTAAAGAAACAAGGATGGTGTTATTGATATCTGACAGTGATTCAATCTGACTATGAAGTATTTTAAGTCCATTCACTTCACTAATGCGCGCAATTTCGGCCAATGAGTAATTTCTTGCATTCATTTCAAGAACGATAATACCACCTGTTTGACTTAGTCCACTATTTACAAAACTATGTTTTAGAAGTTCATCCATTACAATACAACCAATAAAGTTTTCGTCATTATCAACCAATGCAACAGTTGACAATAGATTATCATTCATAACCTTTAAAATTTCGAATAAGTGTGTATCAGGCCTTATCCTTATAGGTTCTTGGGTTGATAGAAATGTTTCTATTTTTTTATCATCATCAGAAAGTGATTTCTCGTACACATAACCCAATAGCTTTCCATTTTCGATAACAGGCAAATTTCTAACATTCCAATCTTGCATAAAATGGAGTGCAGCCTCTGAAGTATCTGATTTTTTTAAAGGAAAAACCTCGTTAGATAAAAGTTGTTTTGCAAACATATTCTAAGTCTCAAATGTAGAAAAATTTCATTTTCCTGCATTTTTATTTTTCAAGACATATAATTATTTGTATAGTAATAGTTAACAACCAAACTACTGAGGGCAATTTTTTGAAGCCCAAATTTGTATTTTTCTAATGTTACATGTGCTCAAAATACTTCCTCCTTGCGGCATAAACTTACAACCTTTGTTGGCAATTGAACAGATTAGATTGCCAGTTAGTGTTTGGGTTTTTACATCCGAATAATTGTCTAAACTAATACCTCCGCCTTTATTTCCTGAATTGTGGCATCCTTTGCAGTAGGTATTTATGATGGGTGTGATATGTGTGGAATAAAGCACATTGCTTGTGTCGCAGCTCGTTTGGTTACATATTCTATTTTTTGCCCCTTCTTTGATCCAGCGTTTAATTAAATTAATACTTGCTGTATCCATTCTTGGCTGTGGTTTAGGTGGCATTACTTTACCCGTTGTTTTGGTTATATAGGTTATCAATGTGTTTGTTCCCATTGCTTTTATGCCTGCATATGAGGTTAAATTAAGGTCCTCAACTCTGCTTGTTGCGTCATGGCATCCAGCTTGTGCGCAGCTAGCCATAACCAATGGAAGTATTTGGATATTAAAACAAACTGAATCATTAGATGGTGGAATCACAATGGGGTCGTGCGTTGTATCGGTTGGGTTTCCTGAATCAGTTACAATTTGGGTAGTTTGGTGTTTGCAGCTGCTAAAGATAGCTATGGATGCAATTAGGTAAATAATCTTTTTCATATTCCATCACAAGGATACACTAAGTTGTTAGAGTATTGCCATTAAAATTTCTTTAAACTTATTCAGAATAGGTATTGAAATTGACATGGCTAAGTCTCTTTAGTGGATATACTTTATGGGTTTTTTTGTTTCATTTTGGGATGATATCAGCCCTGTGTAACAAAAAGTCCAATTATAACTAGTAGTATACTAGTTGATTAGTATTATGGTACAATTGATGTTATGCAAGTATACACAACAACGCACCCATTATGAAAAAGAGTAAAAGTATCGTATTTATTGTACTAGTAGGATGGTTAGCCTCATGTACCAAGAATGTAGAAACAAGTAAAGAAAATGTAAAGTCTAGTAATAAAGTGACGAGCATAGACGATTTAAAAGCGCCTGCAAACTTCAACTGGCAAATGTCGAGAGAGGTTTCATTTAATATAAGTGTAAGCGACTCTAAATTCCAAGATGCGATCCACATGATATCTATTTATGATGCAGATCCATTAACAGGTGGTAATCTATTGTCAAGAGGGTCTGCTAGTTTGAATACCTCTTTCATTACCAAGTTAAATTTAACCAATACGATCAAACAAGTTTTTATACGCAAAACTGCTCCTGACAATTCAAAATCAGATCAGGTGATTGATGTAAATTCAACCAATATTTCAATAGATTTGGGAGAAGTTAAATTAGGTAAAACTGCTTTAAATAAGTCTGCTAGTCCAGATTGT
>CANHJJ010000120.1 GCA_947460565.1 Bacteroidota bacterium | reverse complement strand
TGAAATTCTTCACTTTCAATAATGGCTTCGGCACTTTTTGATTTTGTAAAAACTGGTAATATCACATAACCATATTCTTTTCCTTCTTTTTTTCGCAATGCTCTACCAACTGCTTGTACAATATCAATAGTGCTTTTGCGCGGGTCGGCAAATAACACACAATCAATATTGGGCACATCAACTCCTTCAGTTAAACATTTTGCATTGGTAATAATTGCCTTATTAGAAATAGCAAATTCATTTACAATTTTACTTCTAATGGCAGTGGGCATGGCTCCACTCACATGAAATGAATCTACTTTTGAAAAGCTAGAATAGGCTTGGCTAAATACTACTTGGCTTTCTTCAAAGGATTTTGATTTTGCAATACTAGAATGAAATGTTACCGCATGATGAATTGGATATTCATCCATTGCTTTACGCAATGCAATTAATGAAGCCAAGTTTCTAGCTTCTGTTTCTTTGTCCCATTCTTTTCCGACAGGTTTAACAAAAGCATTTTTTTGAATTACTTGTTTTACTTCCTCATCTGAAATAAATAAAGTAATAATTTTATAATCGGATAGAATTTCCGTTTCAATTGCTTCTTTAAACGACATGGTGGCAAATGTTTCGCCATACATTTCCAAGTCATCCATACTTAATATCTTATCAGATGAACCTGCATATCGCCTTTCAGTTGCAGTCATAAAAATACGTTTGGCAATGGAAATATTTTTATCGAAAAGTAAATAACTAAACAATTTTTCTTTTGCTCCTACTGTTTTGTGTGCTTCATCAAGTATTCCTAAATCAAATTTAAAATTTGCAGTTTGTGAAGCTTCAGCAATGGTTTTACCACTTTGATAGGTGGTGAAAATAATTGTCTTTTTATTTTTGTTTTTTAAAAGCCAATCTACAATAACTTTTTTATCAGTAACGCAGGGAATTCCTATGTCTTGTGTGTGTATTGCTATGTCATCATTTCTCCCAATTCCTTCATCGCTACAAACGCAAAGCCATTCAATGTTTTCTTTGTTAGCAACTGTTTCGCGTAAATAAACTTCGAGTGTTTGTTTTACTAATGAAAGACTCGGAACTGCAACAATGATACTTTTAGAATTTAACTCTTTAGTAATCCAATATCCTGTTAAACTTTTTCCTGCACCGCAAGGGAATACTAATTTCCCTTTGTTGCTTTTATCTTCAACAAAATATTTTTTGGCTTCTTCTAAAGCTCTTTTTTGGTGTGGCTTTGGGCTATATGGAAGAAATAATTTGTCTTTTCCTTTTAGTTTATTTCTAAGCCAATCAAAAAATTGTTTATCTAATTTGTTCCATTCTTCCGAATTACAAAATCCTATATTATTTTTTCCTTTGTATAGTTCCGCATATTCATCAACGGTAGTGCAGACTAAACAATAGGTTATGTTTTCTGCAACACCAGTACTTAACGAAATAAATGTGGAGATTTTTCTATGTGAAAGACGTTGATCTTCGTCCTGCAAATATTTGCATTGTATAGCCCAAAACTCACCCTCATTGGTTTCAGCAATTAAATCTATTCCTTGGTCATTTAGAGGCAGATTCAATTTTTTCAATATAGATGCTGGAACTTCTTTTTGAAGCCAAACAGTTTTGAGTTTGGATTTGTATATGGGATTATAGCTTAGGTAATATTTTGTTAGTTCCTCAAAAGCATTTCCTTTTTCAAGTTTTGTTTTGCTATTAAGAACCTCTTTGAAGTCGAACCAAGAATTAACAGAAGATATAATATTTTTTAAATGCATCTTAGACAAATTTAAGAAAATTATAAGAAAGGTTTTTAACCTTTTTCTGACACGTTATATTATTTCGTGAGATATTTACGATTAACAATTATTTTTCGAAAGGTAATTCTAGACAGCACGATAATAAACTTGGTGGCGCTTTGCTGCAACACAAAGCATAGGAAAATTATGTTGTTGGTCGGGAGACACAACAACGGACATGGGCTTTATCCTATCAATCCATTCATCACTATAATCCTGTTCTGACAGTTATTTTCCCTACGCTTGTTGTATTTACCAAATGTACTTGCTTGGTGGCACTTTGCTGCAATACCAAGCATAGGCAAAACAAAAAAGGGTTAAAACCTAAGATTTCAACCCTTTTCTTTTAAATGTTCTATTAGAACTAGTTTGTAAATAACATATAAAAATAAACGGCAGGTGCCGAGAAAAACACTCCATCAAAACGGTCTAAAACACCTCCATGTCCTGGTAATTTATCACCAGAATCTTTTATTCCTAAATTGCGTTTAAGCAAAGATTCAAACAAATCGCCAAAGGTGCCAAAAACCACAATGATAGAAGCTATTACCATCCAATCTATGGTACTAACATCGTCCCACAACCTAGATAGGCCATAGGCCACAGCTAGATTAATAATAAAGGCTCCAATGCCACCTTCCCAAGTCTTTTTAGGCGAAATTCTTTCAAACAACTTATGCTTGCCAAATTGCTTGCCTGCTAAATAAGCACCTGTATCACTCCCCCATTGTAGGATAAAAAATCCCATTGGTAAGGCAAAGCTATAATCCACCGAATTGAAGTAACTTAAATCGGCTAGCATCACCAAAGGAAAACAGATATACATGATGCCAAACAATTGATAAGCCAAGGTATCAAACTCACGCTTGGTGTTTTCAAACAATTTAATAATAAACATGAGCATGAAAACAGGTATCAGGTGGTAGAACCAACTCAAGGATAGTGTTCCTCTGATGATGAAAACAAACATGCAGAAAATGATACTTCCTGCAATAACACCTAAGTACTTTTCAATCCAAGATTTATCGGGCAACATCAATTCATAAAACTCCAATAAGCAAAGAAAATTGATGGCAAACAACAATATAAAATACGACCACTCATTAAATAGTGTGCATCCAACAATGGTGCTCACAAAAAAGAAACCTGTTAATGATCGTTGCGCGAAATTATTCATTATAGCTCTTGGGTTCTATATTAATTAGTATCCAAAAATATCTTCCAAACTTAACTCAACAAGGGTTCCGTATTTTTTCAAATCGTCTTGTTTCAATTTGTCTTTAGAACCCATGATGCAGTAGTAGCTTGGCTTGTTTACATAATACATATTGAAGAAATTATCAATATCCTCAAATTTCAAAGTTCCAATTCTATTGTAAATCTGTTGACGGTTATCGTGGTTAATTCCCAATTTGTTTAATGCATCAAATCTGAAAAGAATTTCTTCATCATTTATTCTCTCTGTTTCGATGCTATTTTTTATAGATGAAACAGCATTATCAAAATTCTTATCTGCTCTAGGCAATTTGTTCAACAACTCATTCATAGCTGGAATGGCATCATTCATTTTATCCGATTGTGTTCCTACATAAGCAATGATATAATTCGGATCTTTCTTTTTGCTTGGTTGTTGGAAATAAGAATAGGTTGAATAGGCCAAAGCTTTCGACTCGCGAATGGTTTGAAACACCAAGCCACTCATGCCACCACCAAAATACTCATTTAACAAAGTAACAGTAGCAGTTTTACTTGTATCATATCCATCATAAGCACGGTTAATCCACATAATTTCTGCTTGCACCATATCGTAATTGGTGAAGAAAACTTTATTTTCACTTGTATTGTTTCTGGTAAACTCAACTGGCTTTGGATAATCTTTTAATTGTGCAGGTAATAAATGGTAAGTAGTTAATGCCTTGCGCAATCCTTGCATTTCAAGAGGACCGAAATACCAAATTTTGTGTTGGTATGAAGTTAATGCTTTGATATAACTTACCAACTCAGCAGATGTAATTGCTTTTAATTGTTGCTCGCTTAAGTTGTATGTAAAAGGATTGTTTTTACCATACATGGCATAGCTATTTAATGCCCTACGGAAAATCACACCTTTGTTCAATTTATTGTCAGCTCTGTTTTTTAAATTGCGCTCAATCATTGATTTCAAAGCTTCTTCATCTGGCTTGGCATTGGCCAATAAATGTTCAAACAATTTAACAGCCGCATCAAAATTCTCATTCAATCCAGTTAAATACACATACACTTGTTCATCTTGAACACTCACACCAAAATCGCAAGCAAGCTTGTAAAACTCTTTGCTGATATCTTCTGCCGAGTATTTATCCGTTCCTAAAAATTGCAGGTAATTTACAGCTAAAGGCAATTTCAAATCATTGAATTTACCCATATCCAACACATAGTATAATTTGAATAATTCATTGTCTTCATTTTTCAAGTAAGATACTTGCACTTTGCTGGCATAGCCAAAACGTTTGATGGCTTTGTTATAATCCACAAAAACAGGTTTGATAGGTTCTGTTTTGGTTTCCAATACTGCTTTTACAAAAGGAGAAACATCATCACGATTTACGTCTACTGGTGTTATTTCTGGCTTCACAATTTTGGTTACAGACTTATCTTCGCCTTTGCGTTTGTAGATCACCACGCGATCGTTAGTGAAATACATTTTAGCAAAATCCATCACATCCTTTTTGGTAAATGTGGCCATGGCATCTAAATCAGCTGCCGCTTCCTTCCATTGACGACCTAAAGTAAAAGCATCCAACATGGTGTAGGCGATGGCATCATTGCTTTTACGCTCTTCTATCTTCATCACTTTAATATTGCTGATGATGGCTTTTAATAAATTTCCATCAAAGTTTCCGCTCTTAATATTTTCGATTTGAGCTAATAATAGGTCTTTAACTTCTTCCAATTTTTGACCTGCTTTTGGCTTACCTGTTAAAAATTCAATGCTATAATCTTTGTTAATCCAGTTAGAAGATGATGCCGCTAACACTTCTTGCTTCTTCAACAAATTCAAATCAATTAAACCTGCTTTAGAGTTTGATAAAATGGCATCTACAATTTGTAAAAGTCTTGCTTCTCTTAGGTTTCCAATACCTGGTAAACGATAACCAATCATCATATTTTCAGCATCAGGACCATTTACTTCCACAACGGTTTCAACTGGTTTGGTGGTTTCAGGTAAGAATTCAAATGAAGGTACTTTTTTGGTTTTCATGTATCCAAATTTAGCCTCAATCCAAGTCATGGTTTTCTCAGGGTCAATATCTCCTGCTAAAATGATAGCCATATTATTAGGCACGTAGTATGAGTTGTAATAATTTCTAATCTTAACCAATGAAGGGTTTTTCAAATGCTCCACTGTGCCAATGGTAGTTTGCGTTCCGTAACTGTGTTTGCGGAATAAATTCGACAACAAAGCTTCAAATACTTTTCTGCCATCGTTGTCCAAAGAGATGTTTTTTTCTTCGTAAACGGCTTCTAGTTCGGTATGGAATAAACGAAGAATTGGGTTTCTGAATCTTTCTGCTTCTATACCTAACCATTTTTCAATGTTGTTTTGCGGGATATCATTCACATATACTGTTTGCTCCAATGAGGTGAAAGCATTGGTACCTTGGGCACCAATCGAAGTCATCATTTTATCATATTCGTTTGCAATAGCATATTTACTGGCCACGCCACTCACCGAATCAATCTCATGGTAGATGGTTTTGCGATTTTGCTCATCTGTAGTTTTATTGTATTTTTCATACAACTCATCTATTATTTCCAATTGCTCTTTTTCGCTCTTCCAATTTTTAGAACCAAACTTATCAGTTCCTTTAAACAACATGTGCTCTAGGTAATGCGCTAAACCTGTGTTTTCAGCAGGGTCGTTTTTACTACCCGCTTTGGTAGCTATTAAAGTTTGAACACGTGGCGATTTTTTGTTTACACTGATCATTACCGTTAAGCCATTGCTTAAGGTGTAAGTGCGCACTTTCAAAGGATCACCTTTTACCATGGTATAGGTAAACTTACTATTTGCATCTTTGATGGTTTCGGTTTCGTATTGGGCATAAACCATCGAAACTGAAAACAATACAGCCACTAAAAGGGCTAAAATTGATTTTTTCATTTGTTTTATCATTTGCGGGCGAATATACATTTTGTTTGATTTTCTTACTTACCGCATACGTAAATGTGGAAATGTGAGAATGTGTATATGTGCGAATTATGAACTTTAGTAAGCATTCAATATTACTCGAACTAATCGTTTACTGACAACTGTCAACTAACAACCAAGATCCTATCTTT
>CANHJJ010000119.1 GCA_947460565.1 Bacteroidota bacterium | reverse complement strand
CATTTAAAATCAATTATATACGAGCTACTGTGGTTTATTAAAGGTGAAACCAATACGAAGTATTTAAAGGATAATGGTGTAAGCATTTGGGATGAGTGGGCTGATGAAAATGGCGAGTTGGGTCCCGTTTATGGCTACCAATGGCGCAGTTGGCCGAGTGCTGAAGGTAAACATATAGACCAATTAAGTGAACTTATTGAAACCATTAAAAAAAATCCTGATAGCAGAAGAATGATTGTGAGTGCTTGGAATGTGGCTGATTTACCTAAAATGGCTCTCATGCCGTGCCATGCTTTTTTTCAGTTTTATGTAGCAGATGGTAAACTAAGTTGCCAATTATACCAAAGAAGTGCTGATATGTTTTTAGGAGTGCCTTTTAATATTGCAAGCTATGCTTTACTGACCATGATGATAGCACAAGTTTGCGGATTAGAGGCGGGAGATTTTGTGCATACCTTTGGTGATGCGCACATCTATAGTAACCACTTTGAACAAGTAGATCTGCAATTATCAAGAGAAACTAAGCCCTACCCAACAATGAAAATAAACTCGAATGTTCAATCAATATTTGATTTTGATTATGGTGACTTTACACTCGAAGGATATGACCCACATCCTGCTATAAAAGGCAAAGTAGCTGTATAAACTAATCGGTTAATGGCTCATTTATATCAAAGAAATCGTCTTCAGGTTTGATAGTATCCACCACATTCGTGTCGTTTTTGTAAATATACTTCTTAGCAAGACCCGTTATATTAACATGAGGTGTTAAACCAATGGTGTCTTCTGGTATAATAACTTGTCTTGTCAACATCAAATTGGTTAAGAAATGATAACTACGCTCTATCCAAGGTTTAGAACTGCCATCACTATTAAAACGCCACATAAATCCTTTGGGCCTTGGAATTATGGATGCCAAATACAAACATTCACTTAGCGTTAAATCAATCGGTTTCTTTTTGAAATAAAACTGAGAGGCCTCACCAATACCGTAAACATTAGGTCCCCATTCAATAATATTCAAATACACCTCAAACATTCTATCCTTTGGAACTATGAAGTTATTCTCTAGGATATATACCAAAAGAATTTCTTGAAGCTTACGAGCCATTGTTTTCTCCCTAGTGAGAAACACGTTTTTAATTAACTGCATACTGATGGTACTCGCGCCTCTTTTAAACTTACCAGTTTTTATATTTTTAGAGATAGATTGTCTGAATGCCTCTGTCACAAAACCCCTATGATAATAAAAAGAAGGGTCCTCGGTAGTCAAGATACATTTCTTTAAAAATGGTGAAATTAGATCCACACTTGTGAAATTAGGGTTTTCTGGTCCTATCAATATAGGTCTCATTGGTCTACCATTTTCAAAAGGTGTATAAACAAAAGTTGCATTCAAATTTGCAAGATTGGCCTCGCCATATTTCAATATTTTGAAATTGTCTTTATCAAGTGAGCTGTTAAAAATAAGTTTATTGGGATCATCATTAAAATAGGCAAAATCCAACCGATAAGTAAAACTACCCTCTGTTTGCATGCCTTTCACATCATCAAACAAACCTGTTGGCAAAGAGTTAATGAAATCCTGGGCGTTTAATTTTTCTGTAGCAATGTTTAAATACATATTGTACTTGTTGAATACCTTTGGGACAGCCCCAGAACTTTTATTTAATTCAAACCAAGGTTTATTTAATGATTCTTCAAGTTTGAAGTACGGGTGGAATACTATTTTGTTAAATCTAACCGTACTTGAACTATCTAATGAAATAAAATCTGCTCCAAACAAGTAGGCATAATAAACTTCTGCATCTTTAATAATTACATCTTTCTTTGAAATTTTTGGATGATTGAGCAGTAAATTTTTTATTGAAGCAAAGCCATCTACTTTTAATACATCATTTTTAAAAGTAATGCCATTTAATTGAAGTCTTATGCTATCAAAGCCGGCCTTTAAATTAAATTTTTCGTCAATAACTGGTAAATGAATGCTTCCTGAATCCTCTCTGAAAAAGGTAACGTCAGCTCTTTCATTACTCGCATCAGCATAACCAGAAATTTTCCAAAGTTGCTTATTATCATTTGAGTTGACTTCGATACTCGATTCAATTTTATTGTGGTCAAGCTCCATTTTGGTCATGTTGAATTCCGATTTCATTCCGTCATCATCAACAAGAAGCTTGAAATTACTGATAGAAACATTATTTGGCACCTGCTTCAAGATTTTCCTAATCAACTTATAAGCCAATTTAGAATAATTAATTTTCTCGTCTGCTTGTTCGTTTTTATGGGCTGAAATGCTATCATGTTGTACCCTAAAAAAGTTGTTATAATTACTACTGTCACCTTCCTTAACCAATTGAATAAACCCTTCCTTTATTTCAATTTCTTTTAACCTGATTTCACCTGTCAGTAGTGAAAGAAGTCTAACACTTGCATTAAATTCATCTAATCTAATTAGGGTATCTTTATTACTTGGTATGAGGGATATTTTACCTAAGTGAATTCCACTTAAACCAGAGAATCCATGCTCTTGAACGCGGAGGTTCACATCATACTTCTCCTTTAACTTATCGCTCACCTTTAAAATGGCCTGCTCCAGTATTAAATTTCGAAAAATCAGATAAAGTGAAAAGGATAAAAACAATAAGACAAAAAATACCTTAATAGATATAGAGAAAAGGCGTCTGATTTTATATTTATTTAGTTGGAGCAAGGCTTGTGGGATATATTATTTTATAAATCAAATTTGCATGATTTCAGCCTCTTTTATGGCTAATAATTCTTCAATTTTTTTAATAAAACTGTCAGTGGTTTTTTGAACACTTGCCTCACCTGTCTTAGCTTCATCTTCGGGTAATCCCTCTTTTTGAAGTTTCTTGATTGCTTCGTTTACATCTTTGCGGATATTTCTAACAGCCACCTTAGCTGTTTCAGATTCTCCTTTTACTTTTTTAACAATTTCACGTCTTCTTTCTTCAGTTAATGGAGGTAATACCACTCTGATAATACTACCATCATTACTAGGGTTGAAGCCCAAGTTAGATATAATGATTCCTTTTTCGATGGCTTGTAGCATGTTTTTCTCCCATGGTTGAATAACAATACTTTTAGCATCAGGTGTATTGATATTTCCTACTTGACTAATGGGCACCAAATCACCATAATATTCAACCTTTACACTATCTAACATACTAGGGTGGGCCTTACCTGCACGTATTTTACTAAATTCCATTTGGGCATGGTCAACTGCTTTTTCCATAGCATCTTTTAAACCATCTAATACCGATTTTAAACGTGGATCACTCATAATTTATGTAAAAAATTTTCACGCAAAGTAATAAAAATTGCAAGTATTCTAAGCAGTAAAATCAAGATTTTATTGCGATACTTATCATTGATTTTATGTAGTAATAAAATGACAAAATATTTTACTTTATAATTAACCGGAAAGGGAAAAACTACCTGTAATCATCTGATATCAATTTACTAACAATTTTCGCAGAATTTAAACATAACGGAATTCCTCCTCCCGGATGAACACTGCCTCCGCAAAAATATAAGCCCGAAATAGTAGAAGAGAAGTTTTTATGACGCAGAAAGGCAGCATACCTATTATTGCTGGCATTTCCATACAAAGCACCTGCGTATGAAGATGTTTTGATCTCAATACTTCTTGGATCTAAGATTTGTTCAGTTAAAATCAACTTACTAATATCCACTTTGAATATCCTTTGAAGTTTAGTTAGTATATTATTTTTAGATTCCTTAATCAGGACATCCCAATCCTGCCCTTGGTTATTGGGCACATTAATCATCACAAACCAATTTTCACAATCTTTTGGTGCATCATCGGGCTTCAATTTTGAAGTGATATTGATGTATATCGTTGGATCCTGATAAATGCTTTTTTTAGTAAATATGGAATCAAACTCTTCTTTATAATTTTGTGTAAATAGGATATTATGTAAATCCAATTCACCAAAAACTTTGTTTATTCCCCAATAAAATATCAATGCAGACGAGGACTTTTCCTGCTTCAAAATTCTATTTGGTGCTTTTACAGTTGGTAGTAATTTTTTGTAGGTAGGGTATATATCCATATTACTCACAACCACATCTGACAGGAACTCGTTGCCATTCACCTTTACACCATAAGCTATTTTGTTTTTTATCAAAATCTCTTCCACTTTGCCATTGAAATGAAACTCAACACCTAGTTCCTTTGCCAAATCAAAAATACTTTGAGTAATACTCTGCATGCCTTTTATCGGAAAGTATGAACCAATATTGTGTTCCAAATGAGGAATCATATTAAGTAAGGCAGAAGTTTGATATGGGTTTGAACCATTGTAGGTGGCAAAACGATTGAAATAAATGCGCAAATATTTGTTAGTAAAAATCTTTTCATTTTCTTGGTTCATGCTTTCAAATAAATTCAGTTTACCCATGTTCAATATACCTGTAAGGGTTTCAATACTAAAATGATTTTTTAAGCGATGAAGACTCTTCTCGATAAATATTGGTGCGGTAATCTGGTAGCGAAATTTGGCATTATCAAGGTGCTTGAAAAAAGGTTTAGTATCTTTTACTCCCAATTTAATACTCAATTCTTCAGCCATTTTCCTCCTTTCATGATAAGCGGAAAACCTAGTACCATCCTCAAAGAAATAATTACACGCATTGTTTAATTGTATGTATGAAAAATGCTCATTGGGCACCTTTCCAGCAAGTGTAAAAAGCTCATCCACTTGTTGAGGTAAGGTAAATAATGAAGGGCCTGCATCAAATCGAAAACCATCTGAATAAATTTCGCTTAGCTTCCCTCCAGGATAGGCGTTGGCTTCAAACACCGTTACTTGATAACCTGCACATGCAAGCCTCACAGCACTTGCCAATCCTGCAATTCCCGAACCGATGATTATGACTTTCAATAATTATGTTTTGAGGAGATAACAATTTGAAGTGAATAATGTTTAATCAACCAAATTCTTCTCGGTTATTTTCTTTTGCAAAAACTCTCCCTCTCCTCCTAATTCTTTTGATTTCAACCAACTTTCCATGGCTCCTTGTTTGTCGTTGAGTTTAAATTTTACATCTCCTAAATGTTCAATTACCTCGGCATTATTAGGAGACATTTGCAAGGCATTTTCAATATATTCCTTTGCTTTTTTGAATTCCTTTTTTTGGTACAAAATCCACCCATAGGTGTCTTGATAACTGGGATTTCCAGGCTCTAATTCGATGCTTCTCAAGCTCATGCTATCTGCCTTGTCCAATCGCTCTTTTCTCAAACTCAAGAAGTAGGCATAGTTATTTAAAGCATATGCATTGTCTTTATTCAAACTCAAAGCAGCATCATAGGCTGAGTCACAAACTTTATAATTCTTAGCATAATGACCCGCATCCCCCATTTGGGATAATAATTGCAATAACAATTCAGGTTCATCTTCTGCATATTCACTTCCAGTCCTAGCTGCATTAATAGCTTTATCATAATCTTTTAGTCTAAAACTTGCAAAAGCTAAATAAGCAAAAAAACGTGGCTGGGTCGGAAAAATCTCCACTGCTTTTTCACAATCGCTTTGCATATATTGGTTGTTTTTCAACTCGTCATCACAATACATGATTTGCTCCCACGCTGCATAAGCATTAGGGTCGGCATGCGTAGCTTGCAAAAATTGTAACCTAGCTTGCTCATAATTTTTTTCTTTAATAAACAAATCACCTTTCATCATATAAGCAATCGGTTCACTTGGATTTGAAGCAATCAAAATATCACTTAGCTCAAAAGATTTTTTAGTACCTTCAGGAACCTTATTATCTGTAACAAAATCAGCCATTTCTTGTATCTTAGATTTAATATCAACATTAGTAGCCATAGCACGTTTCAAGTAATTGAAATAAGGCTCATATTCACTTTTTGAATTATAATAATCAGCCATTGCAAACAAGGCAAAGCCATTTTTGGAATCTTGCTCTAAAATTTTATTATAAATATCTAGAGCTTCTTTGATCCTACCATTAGCCATAAGTAAATCTGCTAACATCCCCTTATAACGGAGCTCATTAGGATGGGCATTGACCAATCGTTCTACTTCTTTTATTGCCTTCTTGAGCTTATTACTCAAAAGGTAAATCTGCTCTTTTTGCTTCACTATTTCCTCAT
>CANHJJ010000118.1 GCA_947460565.1 Bacteroidota bacterium | reverse complement strand
TATCAATGCGAGCAATGTGATTGCGGTAGATTACCCCAATGCAAATAGCCAATATAAATGGTATAGAAATGATACCTTAATTGGAACAGGATTAAATTTCCCAACACAAACTATTGCTAGAGCAAACGACAGTATTTTAATAAAATTGGTTACTACTAGTTTAAGAGGCTGTAAAAACGACAGCATGCAAGTTTGGTTCAGAACCATTCCTAATCCTAAACCTAATTTTACTGCTATTGACAGCATCGGTTGCACACCTTTAATTGTCAATTTCAATAATACCTCAAATCCCAAAACAGGTGTTGGATTCAAGTGGGAATTTGGCAATAAATTGAATGTTTCAACTCAAACGAATCCTACCTTTACTTTTTATAATTATGGAATCACAGATACGATTGCATTCACAAAATTAATAATCACAGCAAATGGCACAGGCTGCACCGATTCTATAACAAAACCTATCGTTATAAAACCTTTGCCACGTCCTGCTCTAAATCTAAGTGATTCTATATTATGTTATCCAAACCTACTTACGGTTACTAATATAAGTTTCAATGTACCCCTTTATGATATCACTGGATTTAAATGGAAAGCAGTTGGACCTGATTTAGCCATATTATTAAATGATACAGCTTCGCAAAGCACCACTATTCGTTTCCCCGACAACAAAACAGGGGCAAATAAATTTTATCAAATAGGTTTACAAATCAGAAGTGATTATGGATGTATTGATAGTACTAAAAAAACAGTGAGAATACCAACACGTCCAATTTCATCATTTAATTTTTCTGCCGATAGCTCTTGTGCACCTGTAATTATTAATACCAATAATACTGCTCAATATGCCAATACTTTTAGTTGGACAAGCATGGATCCAAATGTAATTTTCAATAATCCAAATATGATAAATACTTCGATTAAATTCCCTTCACATAAAGGTACAATCGATTTTATTTATCCTATAAAATTAGTCAGTCAAACCATTGCGGGTTGCTTTGACACCATTGTCAAACCATTTAAATTTTTCCCATTACCCATTGCGGGTTTCCTTTCAGATTTGGATTCGGGCTGTTCCCCTCTTAAAATAAGAATAAAAAATAATACCCTAGCGAAAAAGCCTACCAATAATTTTTGGGATTTCGGAGATGGTAGCAAGCAAATCATAAATACTGATTCATTTGATAGGACCTTTATTGGTAGTATTTTTAACGATACAACCTATACCATTAAACTAGTTTCAAGTTCAAAAGATGGTTGTAAAGATTCAACCACAAAAACCATTAAGGTAAAATCATCTGCCTATGCCAAAATTAAATTATCAGATACGATATTGTGTTCTAACGCCATCAATCCAGCTAAGCTAAAAATCGAAAACAAATCCTATGGTAGTGTTGACACTTTTTATTGGGATTTTGGGGATGGAACACAACTGATAACGAATAAAGACACTACCATCAATCATCCATATCCTATTGAAGGTTTGTATACCATTAGATTAAAAGCAAGTAATAATTGTAAAACCAGGTTTGATAGCACACAAATAAAGGTTTTAGTGCCCCCAATCATACATATTTCTAAATCTGACAGTGTGGGTTGCAGCCCCTTGAATGTTACATTTACCAATAATTCAACGAATGTATTTGAGGCAAAATATGTATGGAATTTTGGAAACGGAATTAGCAGCACATTAAAAAACCCTCCCATAATTACTTTCCTACAAAGCCCGACAGCTGACACCATATACCTAATAAGATTACAAATTAGCAATGCTTGTTATAAGGATAGCATATTAGACTCTATTAAGGTGCGTCCTAAACCCACTGTTGATTTCAATCTAAGTGTCGACTCCATCTGTTCAGGTTCTTCTATTTTTGTTATCAATAATACAATCGGTCTGCCTGATTACCTTAAATGGCAATTTGGAAATGGAGATTCAAGTAATAGGTATGACCCCTTGCAAAATCCTATTAGATATGTATCGATAGATTCGACCAGTTATTTTAGAATAAAATTATTTGCTAGCAACACTTGCGGTAGTGATTCGTTTGCAAGAACTTTAAAAGTTTTTCCTAACAAAGTCAAAGCCCTTTTCAAATCTTCAGGCAATTTTATTTGTGTAGGTGATACTGTATTTTTTCAAAACAGTTCAAAAGGTGGCAATTACTTTAGCTGGGATTTTGGCGATGGCAGTGGAATAGCTCCGAGGTTTAATGCTTCTCATGTGTATCAAAGAGCTGGTACCTTCATAACTAGGCTAAATGTAAATGATGGCTGCGGTTTCGACACCTCATCAATAGAAATAAAGGTCAATCCAATTCCACAATTCAATATTTTAAAATCAAACAACCAAATTTGTGTGAACAAACCTGTTCAGTTTTATGCCTCACTTCAAGACAGCGGAACCGTCATTTGGTATTTTGGAGATGGCGATTCATCCATATATCGTAACCCTTCTCATTCTTATAAGAATGCTGGATTAAAGAAAATTAAAGCTGTAATGTATGCTGCCAATAGCATCTGTACTAACATTAAATATGATTCTGTTTATGTAAATCCGCTACCAACTATTCATTTATCTTCCGATTCAAATAGTGCATGTGCCTATCATATTTTCAATCTCAAAGCGAGTTCTGCTGAGGCAAATGTATTCTCATGGGATTTAGGAGATAGCAATACTAGCTCAGGGACATTTGTAAAACATCTATATAGTCAAGGTGGCACTTATGTAATTAAGGTAACCGCTCAATCTGCTTCTAATTGTATAGATACCGCCTATAAATCTATAGTGGTATACCCAGTGCCAAGTGCCAATTTTGACTACACACCTAAAGACACTTGTACAGGTCCGGTATTGGTTCAATTTACAAATAAGTCAATAGGGGCTAACAATTACTCATGGACCTTTGGAAATGGAAATGTGTCTACCTATAACAATCCTGAGACAACCTATACTGGAGTTGGATCTTATCCCATTGAATTGATTTGTTCTAATCAGTTTGCCTGTTTTGATACAGCAAAAGCGGTATATAACGTATACCAAATGCCTAAGGCCGATTTAGAATTTGATGTAAACAAAGGATGCCCAGGATTGGAAGTAAAATTTACGAACAAAAGCCAATTTGGTACCCAATACACTTGGTATTTTGGGGATGGAGAAATGGACACAAGCTTTAATACAAAGCATATCTATCCTAATGCAGGAACTTATGTAGTGAAGCTGTTAGCAAGTAACAATGGGGTATGTAATGATAGCATCATTTCAACTAAAAAAATTACGGTGTTCTCAAAACCAAATCCCATATACAGTGCCATTTTAAACCAAGATAAGAAACCATATAGGACCGTTGTATTTAACATAAACACAGACAGCATTAGACGTTATGAATGGCATTTTGGCGATGGTGGATTTAGCAATGAGCCCAAACCTATACACAAATATGCAGAAGGAGATTCGGGTTGGTTTGTTTACACCATAAAAGTTATTTCACTTAATGGATGTGATACCAGTTTTGTAGATAGCATTTATTTGCCTGGATATTGGAATGGCTTATATGTTCCGAATGCCTTTACACCTAGTCTTGGAATTGGAGGTGCTAATGAATTTAAACCAATAGGTATTGAGATTGAGCAAGGGACATACAGTGTGAAAGTATTTAATAAGTGGGGCGAGTTAATGTGGGAAAGTAATGCCTTAACAGAAAATGGTGAACCTAAAGAAGCTTGGAATGGAAATGATAAAGATAACGTCCCTTGTATGCAGGGAAGTTATATATGGGTTATTGAAGCAAGATTTACAGATGGAACTTTATGGAGAGATAAAAGATTAAATGATAATAAAGGTAATGTTACACTAATAAGATAATGAAACAGATTTATTTAATGTTATTTATTTGGGCGGCTATAAAAAATATTTATGCCCAAGATCCCAATTTTGTGCATACTTATGAAAATAGATTATTTTTAAATCCGGCACTATGTAGCGATGATTCTAAATTAAGATTATCATTTTTCAATAGAAACTTATATAGGCCTATTAAGGGTCCATTTTCAATTAATACATTTAGTTTAGAATATCCATTATGTAATAATAATATATCATTTGGAGCATCTTTTTTAAGGGAAGAACAAGGTGAGGGATTTTTGCTAACTCAAACTCTGAATTTAGCTATAGCATACAAGCTTAAACTACCGAATTTAAAGATGCCTAATAAAATTAGTAAACAAAAAGAATCCGAATCCTGGTTGAAAAATAATTATCCAGAAAATTGGTTTTTATTTCTAGGGCTATCAGGTGACGCTATCCAAAATGATTTAAATTGGGATAATTTTATTTTTGCAGATCAATTACATCCTATCTACGGGAATATTAATACGAGTGCAAATCAAAATTTGTTAAGAAATAATGAATTAGGTATTGGCTATAATGGAGGTGCTTCGCTATTAGGCGTTAATAACAATGAAACTTTTTATGTAGATATTGGAGCTTCCTTTTTTCATCCATTTAATACAGTTAAAATAGGAATTATTAAGGATTATGAGTTGCCATATAGAATGCAATTACATTTACGAATTAGAAAGAAAAAAGGGGACAACGCAAAGCAAAGACATAATTTTTACCAGTTAATTTTAAAGTATGACCAACAAAGCAATTTTAAAAATATTCTCATAAATCCAATTTATTATCCAATTGATATATTTTCAGTTGGTATAGGCTATAAAGGATCATTCTCTTCCTTTGGTAATACTTATTCTCCTTTAATAAATTTATCTTTAGAGTTGCATGATAATTTTGTAATGAGAGGTGCCTATGAAATAAGTACTAATGGTTTAAATGTATTGGGTGCTGGAAATACTTTTGAGTTAGGATTAAATTTCGTAATAAATAAGAAATGTAGGAAACCTATTTGTCCTGTATTTTAATTCTCATATTGCTTATGTTTGTTGTTCAGCGCAGCTCACCAAACATACACAAAGCGTTTGGTGATAACATCACCTTTAGGTAAAAATTCTGTTTTCTAGTACTGTTAAAATTAATTTAAATAATAATGGAATAATTAAATATGAAAAAAATACTACTCATACTGTTCATGACATTGATGTCGTTATCATCTTTTGCTCAAGATAATATTTACTTGTATAATGGCATTCGCTATAATGTCAAAGTTATAAAACAGAAGAACAACTCTGTGCTTGTTAGAAAAGATACGATTGAATATGAAATTGGCCTGAATACAATTAGTAGAATTGACATCGGGACTAATCTTCCTGAGTTGACAGAAGATAGTATTAATATGGAAACTATAAAAGAATCGGAACCTGAAAGTGATATAAAATCATTTACTAAAAATGAATTGATTGGAAGAGCTGGCGTAAACTTAAATGCAGCAGGTGGCTGCATGCTCTCTGGACTTGTAATTGCTGCCATATCTCCTTTTTTAGCCACAAGTAAAGATGTAGTTATACCTGGCACTAATCCACCAACTAGTAACAAAGAATTTAATTATACAGCTACGTATATAGGATTAGGAATTGCAGGAGGATTAGAATTAGCAGCTATGATTTGTTTTATGAGTGCAGGAAGTAATTTGCAGCAAGCTGCCATAGCACCTGATAAAAAATTAACTTACAGGATAAGTCCAGTAAGTGGAGGTATTTGTTTTAGGTTTTAAGATAAAATATGCAATTTGCTTCCTTCTTTATTCGTATTAAAAAGCCTTGAGTGAATATTGTCATTTTCTTATGTGCGAGATTATAGCGCATCTCACTAAAAAAAATAAATGAAAAAGAGTTTAACAAATCTCATGCTGGTGCGAGTGTTGTGTTGGGATTTTACTTTGGTCATGCGTGGCTAAACACCATGACATTGCGCTGCTGAGCTGAGCAATGGGCTGCTGAGCGGAGCCGAAGCACCCATTGCTTTTCAAATTATCTTTCATTAACTACCGTTTCGGCTCCGCTCAAGGTCCGTTCATCTATCGGCTGCTGAGCAAAATAGCAATGGGCTGCTGAGCGGAGCCGAAGCACCCATTGCTTAATAAAATTATCATTCAGTAACTACCGTTTCGGCTCCGCTCAACGTCCGTTCATCTATCGGCTGCTGAGCAAAATAGCAATGGGCTGCTGAGCGGAGTCGAAGCACCCATTGCTTTTCAAATTATCTTTCATTAACTACC
>CANHJJ010000117.1 GCA_947460565.1 Bacteroidota bacterium | reverse complement strand
TAGCTAAACATGTAAAAGTTATTAGCGATTCAGTAACAAAATTAATCAACGAAAGTGACAAAGCTCACCACATTGAAGATACCCATAAAAAAGCTATTTCAATGTGTCACAAAGTGAAACCTTTGTTTGATACTATCAGAAAGTCGAGTGATGCTTTGGAATTTATGATTGAAGACGATTTGTGGAAACTTCCAAAATACCGCGAATTATTATTCGTGAAATAGAAAAATTAATCTAAAAACAGACCCTCTTTACTAATGTAAAGGGGGTTTTTTTGTGAAAATGATAAAAAATATTAAAATCCTTAAGCGAAATATTGATAAACTTACGTTTTATTGTATTATTGAAACAAACTTTTAGCAAATGAATAAATTTTTTTCCACTTCATTATTTGTATTGGCAATAGTAGCCACCATGCTAAGTGCTGGCTGCAAAAGTAAAGGCAGTATTGTGAGTGCACGCGAGCATTACAAAAAGAAAGAATACTTCCTTTCGAGTGAGGATTATAAAGCTGTATACAGCAAAACCAAAGTTAAAGAAGAAAAACTTGAAGCAGTTTTCAAAACGGCAGAATGCTATCGTTTGATGAATGATATTAAAAGTGCAGAAAGCTGGTATGCGAAAACAGTTAAAGCTGACCCTAAAAATGCAGAAGCTCAGTTGAGATATGCTCTATCCCTTAAAAACAATGCCAGCGCAGATGTTACCAAGTATTCATCCGCTATCATCGAATTTAATAAATATAAAAAATTAGGTGATGCATCCTGCTATGATGAGGCAGCCATCGATCGTGAAATCAAAGGATGTGAGTATGCTTTGAAGTGGAAAAACGAAAAATCTCGCTATGTGGTTGAAAACATCAGAGGTATCAATACAAAATGGGAGGATTTTGCACCACAGCAGTATAAAAAAGATCAGTTATTCTTCACTTCAGATAGGGAAAAAGGTGTGAGTGGAACACAATATGGCTGGACTGGCAATGGACATACAGACGTTTACGTTTCTACATTTAAAGTAAATAAAAAGAATCCAAATGACGTAAGCTATGGATTACCTAACCTTTTAGACAAAGACAAAGTAAACACCAAGTTCAATGATGGTGTGGTTTGCTTTGATAGCAAATTTACCACCATGTATGTTACACAATGTAACTCAGTAGATGGAAAAGGTAATCGTTGTCGTTTGTATGTATCTAAATTAAACGGAACCGAGTGGTCTAAACCAGAACCACTTCCTTTTAGCACAGATTCTTTCAGTTGTGGTCATCCAAGTTTAAGCAAAGATGGACAAATACTATACTTCGCATCTGATATGCCAGGCAGTACCCCAAAATTAACTTGTGCAGATAATCCAGATGGAACGGTATTAAGTAAAGATTTGTGGATGGTTACCTACACCAAACGTAGCAATACTTGGGGAGATCCAATAAATTTAGGTCCAGCCATTAATACCCCCGGTGATGAAATGTATCCCTACATCCATGAGGATGGAATGCTTTATTTCTCATCTACTGGTCATCCAAGCCTAGGAGGCAGTGATATATATTATACCAAAGGTGAAGCTTCGGATTGGAGTTCACCAGTAAACATGAAGTCGCCAATCAACTCATCAGGTGATGACTTTGCGATGCAAATGTTTAAAGACAAAGAAGGCAATCACAGTGGATACTTCAGTTCAAACCGTGATGGTGGTAAAGGTTCAGATGATGTTTACCGATTCTACATGAACCCTTTAATTTTCAACTTAAGTGGTGTAGCTAGAAATGCAAAAACAAGAGAATTATTGCCAAACACATTAATCACCATTACAAGTAGTAATGATACAGGAAAAATCATTTTAAGAACAGATGCAACAGGTTCATACAGACTTAAAATTAAAGCAAAAACAGATTATGAATTATTTGCTGCAAAAGAAGATTACTATGATAGTAAGTTGATGTTTCAAACAACTAAACCCTACGATCAATCAACTGATTTGTTTCAAGATTTTGATTTAGTTCCATTTAATTTTGACTCATTAATTGTATTACAAGGTATTTACTACGATTTAGACAAAGCAGATTTGCGTCCTTTATCACGTTTGATTTTAGACACATTGGTACAAACGCTTAACAAATATCCAAGAGTAAGGGTTGAACTTGGCTCACATACAGACTGTAGAGCAGATTCATTATATAATGTTGGTTTATCGCAAAGACGCGCAGATTCAGCCGTTGCCTATATATTATCTCAAGGAATTGATTCATTAAGAATATTTGCTAAAGGATATGGTGAAAACAGACTTGCCGTAACCAAATGTAAATGTGAAGGACCAGATGAAAGAAGTCAAGGGCAAAAATGCACAGAAGAAGAGCATCAGTTGAACAGAAGAACAACTGTTCAATTTTTAGATAATAATTATGTTAAAAAGCCGAAAGTAGTACCTGTAGATCCTAAAAAACCTGTATTGCCTCAAGGCAGACAAAGAGGAGGAACTACAGCACCAGCTCCTCGAAGGTAAAGCAGAAAGAAATATTTTATTAATTAAATCCCCCAAATGATACATTTGGGGGATTTTTATTGTTGAGACGTTTAATTAAACGTCTCAACCTACATTAATGATTGATTAATTATGGCAAAAACATCGACTTCCTTTTTTTGTAAAAACTGTGGGGCTTCATCAGCTAAATGGGTGGGCAAATGTCCTAGTTGTGGCGAATGGAATTCTTTTGTTGAGGAGGTAATTCACAAAGAAAAAGAAGAATTTAAAAGTACTTGGAAAGAATCAAATAAGGGACGCTCAAATAAACCTATTGCAATTAAGGATGTAGAAGAAGGAAATGAAATTCGTATCCAAATACAAGATAAAGAACTGAGTAGGGTTTTGGGCGGAGGTATAGTGCCGGGAAGTGTAGTTTTAATTGGCGGAGAACCTGGTATTGGAAAATCAACTTTATTACTACAAATAGCTCTTCAATTTAAGGATTTAAAGGTATTGTATATAAGCGGAGAGGAAAGCGAAGCACAAATAAAAATGCGTGCAGAGAGAATTCCCTTTAGCAACGACAATTGCTATTTATATACAGAAACATCCACCCAAAAAATTGGAAAAGCATTGAAAGAAGCGGAGCCCGATATTGTGGTAGTAGATTCAATTCAAACCTTACAAAGTGATTTAATAGATTCAACGCCAGGAAGCATTTCTCAAATAAAGGAAACCGCTGGCGATATGATTCGTTTTGCCAAAGAAACGGGGGTTCCTGTCTTTCTGATTGGCCATATTACAAAAGATGGTACATTGGCTGGTCCTAAATTGCTTGAGCATATGGTGGATACCGTATTGCAGTTTGAAGGAGATAGACATCATGTTTACAGAATATTGCGTAGCACTAAAAACCGATTTGGCAGTACCAACGAAATAGGCATTTATGAAATGCAAAGTGCTGGATTGAGAGAAGTAAGCAATCCAAGTGAAATACTTATTTCGCAGAGAGATGAAGCCCTGAGTGGCGTAACCATTTCAGCCACACTAGAGGGAATGAGACCATTACTCATCGAAACACAAGCATTGGTAAGTGCGGCCGTTTATGGCACTCCCCAACGCAATTCAAATGGTTATGATGCCAAAAGGCTTAATATGCTGCTAGCCATTTTAGAGAAGAAATGTGGGTTAAAAATGGGACTACAGGACGTGTTCATCAATATTGCTGGTGGTCTAAGAATTGAAGATCCAGGGATAGATTTAGGAATTGTAGCAGCCATTGTTTCAAGCTATGAAAACGTTTCAGTAGACAGCAAAATTGCCTTTATTGGAGAAGTGGGTTTGAGTGGCGAAATTAGGGCAGTAAACCGAATAGAACAAAGAATTGCAGAAGCAGAAAAACTAGGGTTTAAAACGGTGTATTTATCAAAGTTTAATAAACTCCCTTCTACCAATCAGAAAATAAAAATTATTCAAGTGAGCAAACTAGATGAAATGTTGAGCTACTTATTTGGATAAAAAAGGCCACAAAATTGTAGGCCTTTAATAAAATTATCTCTTTAGGTTATGGTTTAAAAACAGTTACATCATATTCGTATTTTTTAGCAACACCGTTTAAAGTTACATTGTCAACCACAACATGGTATTTTACATCAGCATTTGAATTGGTTTGAATGCCTTCTGGTTCCCAAACAATGGTTTGATCACCATACCCATCATCGCTTTTTGATACAATATTTAATGAAACATCAGCACCAGCAATATCGGTCATTTTAACGGTTGCAGCACTGAAATCAACTCCAGAATAAAATGATGTTGGATTTGGAATACCTAGTGACCATCGTGCATATACAAGATCTTGAGGGATAAAAGCTGGTGGATAGGCAATATAGGCAGGTGATGAACTTGGCAATGGATCAGTTGTGTGTTCAATACAATGCAAAACAGCGGCATTTGAAGTACTTCCTAATCCATATTCTTTAGCTCTTGAAAACAGCATCCATCTTCTATGGCCAGCAGCTGCATTGTTTGAACCATCATCCTCAACCCATCCAGCAATACAAGCAGAAGAATGATAGCTGCTTGAACCCCAAGCAATATTGCTTATACCTGCTGCATTGTAACCTTCTGTTGAATAACATTTCCATGAACTTGGAGGGAAATGGCTTAATGAGTTATTCGCAGTCATCATTAAAGCAGACTTTTGACAATCAGAGTGCCATGCGCTGTTCCATACCATATCATAAGGTAAGCCACATATTTTACGGAAATAATTTAGTCTTAGTAGGCTTCTGTCATAAGCAAGTTTTGAAATAGAGCCTTCTGCACAATTTGCTGAGTTCCCAGTCCAAGCTAACTCTGCATCTGAAACCATAGTGGTTAGATACATGTCTTTGTAGTCCTTAGCCGCTTGTTCTCGAGGGCTTAATGTGGCAGATGAAGTTCCGCCTTCATCCTTTGAACAACCTGAATAAATAATAGCGATGAACGCTAGGGCAATAAATGTTTTTTGTATGTTTCTCATTTGGATATAAAAGTGCCGCGATTATAAGATAATTTAACAAGAGCAAAAAGCCCTAAATTGGAGTAATTTGAAAGGTAATTATTATCTCCTTATTTGATTAAAATTATTTCTCGAGGGATTTTATCTATCAAAAAAAAGAGTTTATTTGCCCTTGTGAAAGTAACAAAGCCATATCTAGTGGGAATTTCTGGTGGAAGCGCCATGGGTAAAACGCTATTCTTAAATGAATTGAGGGAGCTTTTTTCTGTAGATCAGGTTTGTATTGTATCTCAAGATAATTACTATAAACTGGCTTTTGAACATGGCCTTGACGAGAATGGGCATATCAATTATGATTTGCCTGAGTGTATAGATTTGGATGCTTTTGCAAAAGATATAAATGCACTTCACAAAGGTGAAACCATTTACCGAAATGAGTATTTGTTCCAACATGAAAACCAATTAGGACCTTTGCTTGAATTTAAACCCGCTCCTATCGTGGTTTGTGAGGGTTTGTTTATATATTACCATGAAGACCTTTTCAAGCAATTTGACTTAAAAGTTTTCATCAATGCTGAAGAAGACATTGCTTTGCAGAGAAGATTAAAAAGAGATGTGGCTGAAAGAAATATTCCTGAAGATTTTGTTATGTATCAGTGGAAGAATCATGTAATGCCGGCCTATCACAAATACTTAGTTCCTTTTATAAATCAGGCTGACATGATTATAAATAACAATAGCCACTTTAACAATAGCTTAAAAGTGATCGAAAGTCATTTTAGGGAAAAATTGGGTAGTTAATATTTACTATTTGGTAAATTGGGTTGCCATTACCACCCTTACTTTTAACTTGGTTCCTGTCGCTAATATATCAACCAAATCTTGAATATTTAACTCAGCGTCCATGCGCAATACGATTGTTGGGTCGGGCATTGAAGAGGTCTCGCGCTTGATAGCATTTTCCAAATCAGCTGGTACAATCAATTTATTGTTTAGGTAGTATTCTTTCTCTTTGTTAACCGTAAGCGTCACTTGTTGTTTGTTGAATGCTACATTGTTTTTAGCTTTTGGTAGCAAAACCTTTATAACACTTGGATTGGCTAAGGTAGATACGATAAGAAAAAACAGCAACAAGAAGAACATGATGTCGTTCAACGATGATGTTGCTACTTCTGCCTCAAATCTTTTTTTACGTCTAAATTTCATTCTATTTAATTTTTATGTTTTTA
>CANHJJ010000116.1 GCA_947460565.1 Bacteroidota bacterium | reverse complement strand
TTGCTATCTTTTTTAACTTCACAAGTGTAAGAACCCAAACGCATGGTTCCACCTTTCATGGTGATATCCTTTTGGTCGGCCATCATGTCAATTACGGCATGTTTAGATTTAGGATCCATTTCGCTGCTATGCGCATCTTTCCAACCAATTACATTGCGAGCAAACTCAATTACGGCCATTTGCATTCCTAAACAAATACCAAAGAACGGTACATTGTTTTCGCGCGCATATTTTATGGCTGTTATCTTACCCTCAATTCCTCTATCTCCAAAACCTGGAGCAACCAATATTCCATCCATTTCACTTAATTTTTGATCAACGTTTTCATCCGTTATCAATTCTGAATGAATCAATTTCAAATCCACCTTACATTCATTTTTGGCACCTGCATGAATGAAGGCCTCAAGGATAGATTTATAGGCATCAGGCAGTTCAACATACTTACCAACCAAACCAATCCTTACTTCATTTTTCGGGTTTTTATATTTTGTTAGAAAGCTTGTCCATTCTTCTAATTCTGGCTCATTTTTGGTTGAGAGTTTTAATTTTCTTAAAACAATTTTATCCAACTTCTCTTTCAACATCATCATTGGCACATCGTAGATGGTTGAAACATCTAATGCCTCAATAACTGCATCTTGCTGAACATTACAGAACAAAGCAATCTTACGCTTTTGCTCTTTGCTGATGGCATGTTCTGAACGGCATACCAAAATATCAGCCTGCACTCCGCTTTCTAACAACATTTTAACACTATGTTGGGTAGGTTTTGTTTTCAGTTCTTTGGTTGAACTCAAATACGGAAGCAATGTCAAGTGAATAAATACACAGTCCTCTTCTTTCATTTCCCAATTCAACTGACGAACTGCTTCTATATATGGCAATGACTCAATATCACCAACAGTTCCACCAATTTCAGTGATGATAATTTCATACTGACCCGTTTCACCCAATAATTTTATTCTGCGTTTTATCTCATCTGTAATATGAGGAACAACCTGCACTGTCTTTCCTAAAAAATCACCTTTGCGTTCTTTTTCAATTACATGCTGATAAATACGACCCGTAGTAACATTATTAGATTGTGAGGTTGGGGTGTTCAAAAATCTTTCATAATGTCCCAAATCTAAATCCGTTTCAGCACCATCTTCAGTCACATAACACTCACCATGTTCGTATGGGTTTAAGGTTCCTGGGTCAACATTGATATAGGGATCCAGTTTTTGAATCGTAACCGTGTAGCCTCTGGCTTGTAACAATTTAGCCAATGAAGCTGCGATAATACCTTTTCCCAATGATGATGCTACTCCGCCTGTAACGAAGATGTACTTTGATGTCATAATGCTTTATTGATTTGGAACGTAGCCTAGGTTTAACGAGGTTTTAAACCCTTCAACCATAAACTAAATATCTGTTTATGGGATACAAAAGTAGTTATTTTATTTACGCTCACGAATACATTCACAGAAAGGTTTTCAAGAATTTGTGAACATCGAATTGGAACTACACTTGGAGTTGGTTTAAATAATTCAAATAAGAGGATTGATATTGTCTATATTGCAACTTCATATATAATAACAAATTTGACATTTACTGATTTTAATTTCGACCAAAAGCTTTTAGATGGCTTGGATTCCATGGGCTTCGACAAGCCAACACCCATACAAGAACAAGCCATTCCCATTATACTTGATAATAAAGATTTAATTGCTTGCGCCCAAACAGGCACGGGTAAAACGGCTGCTTATGTTTTACCTATACTTAACAAAATTGTAAAAAGTGGTAGCCAAAACCTAAACACATTAATAATTGCACCAACACGCGAGTTAGCGCAACAAATCGACCAACAAATTGAGGGTTTTGGCTATTTCGTGGGTGTGAGTTCTATTTGTGTTTTTGGTGGTGGTGATGGGGCTGCATTTGCCCAACAACAAAAAGCCATGCGCGAAGGTGCAGATATCATTGTGGCTACTCCAGGCCGCTTAATTGCCATGCTCACTTCAGCAGGTTCAGTCAATATGAGTTCATTGCAACACTTGATATTGGATGAAGCCGACCGTATGTTGGATATGGGCTTTTATGATGATATCATGCGCATTGTAAGTTATTTGCCAGCTCAGCGACAAACTATTTTATTCTCTGCCACCATGCCACCTAAAATTAGGACCATGGCACAAAAGATTTTGCAACACCCTGAGCAAATTAATATCGCTATTAGTAAGCCTGCTGAAGGCATACTTCAACAAGCTTATTTGGCTTATGATGCTCAGAAAGTGGCATTGTTAAAACATATTCTGAACGAAAAAGAACACAATAGTGTCATCATTTTTGCTTCAACCAAAGAAAAAGTAAAAGAGCTAAACAAAGAATTATATCGTTCAGGTTTATCTATTAAGGCCTTTCACAGTGACTTGGAACAAGTTGAACGTGAAGACATCATGCGAGAGTTCAGAAACAAAAATGTACAAATCTTGATAGGTACTGATATTCTTTCTCGCGGTATCGATGTAGATGGTATTAGTTTAGTAGTTAATTTTGATGTGCCACCAGACCCTGAAGATTATATACATAGAATAGGCAGAACTGCCAGAGCAGAAAGCACGGGAACAGCCATTACTTTTATAAATCAAAAGGATCAAAGAAAATTCTTTGATATAGAGAACTTGATTGGAAAAGACATTGCAAAGTTGAACTTGCCAGAGTCATTGGGTGAAGCACCTTTGTATGAACCCGAGAAGAAATTTGATAAGCCTAAATTTTCAGGCAAAAAGCCATTTAAGAGAAAACCTAATTTTAAGCCGAAGGCAAACTAAAAGTTAGATTTGAAATGCTACCTATGCCAATAAAATATGGTGTTAAAGGATATGTCTTGAACTTTTCCTACTATTTCATTTGCCTACTAATAATTGGATTATCTTTTTATATTTTCTCTTCATTTAATCCTGCGTATTTCAATTCAGATCAAGCCATCCAAGCATTGATGCTAAAAGATTTCAGTTGGCCTGCTGATAGTTACTTTTGGGGGCAGAACAGACTGGGAAGCTTGCTACCTTTGGTTTCTTTGCCCATATATTGGCTTTTTCATTTACATCCTATTTGGATTTTATCCATCATTAACCACCTCATGTTGGTGTTTTCTTGGTTTCTTATTTCTAAACATTTCAATAACTTATATGGAAAAATTCTGCTTTTAATTGCCATTTTCTTACCCCATCATACGTATCATTTCATTCTGTTAGTGGCCCACCCTTACCCTCAGCAATTGTTTTGCTTGGCTATTTCGACTCATTTTTTCAACTCAATTTCCCATATATTAAAGAGTCATAAAAGACTAGAAACAAATGGATACTCGAAACTTTTTTACGCCCATCTATTTGCCATATTAGCCTGTTGGGTTAGCGAGTTAAGTGCTGTATACTTTATCTTTATAGGATTCTACATTTTATATGACAAAGAAATAAGAGATGTTTTGTTCTTAAAACACTTCAAACCCACAAAGCAAGGATTCAAGATAATTTCATTTTCATTCATATCAATTCTTCTGGGATTGTTTTGGATATTAGACCTTAAGCATAATATGCCATCAGACCCAGAATACGATAAGGCTTTTATTACATCAAAAGAGCAAATAATTAATCAATTCCATTTTTTCTCAGAGCAATTTTGGGATATCATTTTCCTCAGAAACCACCAAAGTGTTTATGAATGTTTATTCTATTATGCAGTATTCGCTTTTGTTGGATATATTGGAATTAGCGACAATAAATCAAACCCCACTTTGAGAGCTCTCTCCCAAACTTTGATAGTGGCTTCAATCCTATTGTTTTTCTCTTCTTGGAATTATAGGAGTAAGTTCGACCCTAAATATTTCACCTTACTATATGTTTATATTTTCGTTTACATTGGAATTGCAATGAATAGTTTTAGTTCAATTTCCCGATTAGTTATTTTTACTATTCTTGGAATCCTTACAATTGTTTCCTCCTTAGACATTGCGATAATAAAACATAAAAATCTGAGTATATTTATACAATATGAAAAGGCTAATACTATTGAAAAAGGCACTTTGGTTGCAAATTATTGGGATGCCTATAAAATAGCGGCAATTGCTAATACAGAGCTTCAAGCCGTATCAAAAGACAGCTGGGATAGAAGAAATGAACACAAAAGGTCAAATTGGATAAATAATAAATCCTATTATTTTCTTAAAAAGGAAATTAATTGTTTTAATCCAAATGGTGATAGTCTTGAATTTCTTAATATGTATTTCATAAAATCAACCAATGTATTTTACATAAATCAAGATACTATCCTTGAATATAATCGACTGACAAACAAAAAACTAATTCAATTTCATTAGAACCTCAGCCATAGCAAGGTCTTCAGGGGTGGTAATTTTTATATTACTATAAGACCCTTCCACTAAATGAATCTTAGCACCTGCACTTTCTAACACACTGGCATCATCTGTAAAATTATCATGTTCAGCTTGCTGGTAAGCAGCTATAATTTCAGAACTATGAAATACTTGCGGGGTTTGAATAAGGTAGTAATTATTCCTATTTACATTTTTGTTACCCAGCAAATCCACTTCTCTTATGGAATCTTTCAATCTAACGGCAAGCACGGCATTACCTTTCTGTTCACAAGTATCATAAGCATTTGCTAATAATTCTTGGCTTACAATAGGTCTAACACCATCATGTATAGCAACCAAGCCATCAGAAACTGCTGAAAGACCATTCTTTACGGACTGAAAGCGGGTGTCACCACCAGAAACTAAAGTATGAGGTATGGTAAATGAATATTGAGTAGTTAATTCTTGCCAATAACTCATTTGAGATTGTGGAAGAACCAAAACTATTTGGATGTCTGAAAGAGTAGCAAAAGCTTCAATGGTATGCATTAAAACAGGTTTGCCTTGCAACAATAGAAATTGCTTAGGGATTTCAGCTCCCATGCGCAATCCCTTGCCACCAGCAACAATTAAGGCATACTTCTTCATTTTAGCATTTGTTGATTATTGGAAAATCATCAAATCTCAAAAACAAAATTTAGATAATTAACATGGCATCGCCATAAGCCAAGAATTTGTATTTCTTTTTGATGGCTTCGTCATAAGCTTCCATCAACAATTCGTAACCAGCAAAACCTGCAGTAGCCATAAGCAATGTAGATTCAGGTGGATGAAAATTGGTTATTAAGCAATTGGCTATTTTAAAATCATGTGGAGGGAAAAGGAATTTATCTGTCCAAAGTGTTAATGGATTTAACCTATCTTTTGAAGAAACAGAAGACTCGATAGCACGCATAACTGAGTTACCTACGGCTACTACTTTTCTTTTTTCATCTATAGCTTGGTTCACAATTTGACAAGCTTCAGGAAGTATTTCAAAAAACTCAGAATCCATTTTATGCTTGGTCAAATCTTCAACTTCAACGGTTCTAAATGCACCCAAACCATTATGCAAAGTGATATCAGCAAATTTTACTCCTTTAATCTCAAGTCTCATCATCAACTCACGGGTAAAATGAAGACCAGCAGTTGGAGGGATAACAGCACCTACATTTTTAGCAAATATGGTATTGAATCTTTCTTTGTCTAATTTTTCAACAGGTCTGTCGATGTATTTAGGTAAAGGCATTTCACCTAATTTCTCAATGGTCTTCCACAATTCTTCATCTGGTCCTTCAAATAAAAAACGTATGGTACGACCACGAGAGGTAGTATTATCAACTACTTCAGCCACTAAATCATCATTTCCAAAATACAATTTATTTCCAACACGAATCTTTCTTGCTGGATCAACCAACACATCCCAAAGTTTCATTTCTTTGTTCAATTCGCGAAGCAAGAACACCTCAATCTTAGCACCTGTTTTTTCTTTGCTACCATATAAGCGTGCTGGAAAAACTTTGGTATTGTTAAGGATCATAACATCCTTATCGCTAAAGTATTTTAAAATGTCTTTGAACTCTTTGTGCTCAATCTTGCCTTTTTTGCGATCCAAAATCATCAATTTGGCTTCGTCTCTGTTTTCAGCTGGATATTTTGCGATTAAACTATCTGTAAATTGGAACTTAAATTGTGATAACTTCATTTAGAATTGTTTAGTGTTATTGCATAATTTAGGCTAAAATACCTAAATTTTCGGACTGCAAATGTAATTTTATTTGGCAAAAAGTCAACAAATTTAATTTGGAATCGATATTCCTTGAGTATAAGCCAATTTCGCTTTA
>CANHJJ010000115.1 GCA_947460565.1 Bacteroidota bacterium | reverse complement strand
TAAGCCAAATTCCTTTGATTGAAAACATTGAATTCTACAACCAACAATTTTGTTTCCCAGACATCACTACTAAAAATTATAATGCATATAAAGATGGTACAGATGGTTTAACAGGGCTTGAATTCATTCCACTGTGCGACCCTCAAACCTCAGGAGGATTATTAATTTCCGTTTCAGAAGAATATATGCAGGAATATTTACAAGTAATAAAGAACTTTGATTTATTTAAAATTGCCTCCAAACCAATTGGAAAGATGGTAGCTAAGAGCGAAAAATCCATCTATTTAAAACCTTGATAGATTAAAATAAATAGAAAGTGTAAACAAAACAGAAGTAATTTGGGTTTATGAAAAGATGCTTGTTAATATCTGAATATGGGCATACTATTAAAACTTATTAGATTTGTGATATATAATTATGAAGATAACCGACCACATCAGTAGTGCAAAATCAACCTTATTTTCTATTGAGGTTTTACCACCTCTAAAAGGTAAAGGTATAGAATCATTGTTTAAAGGCATAGACCCTCTAATGGAGTTTAAACCCGCTTTTATTGATGTTACATACCACCGTGAGGAGTTTTTACTACGAAAGAGATTAGATGGAGGTTTTGATAAAGTATTTACTCGCAAAAGACCTGGTACAGTTGCTATTTGTGCGGCATTGATGAACAAATACAAGGTAGATACCGTACCACACCTTATTTGCGGAGGATTTAGCAAAGAAGAAACTGAGAACGCACTTATCGACTTAAACTTCTTAGGTATTGATAATATTCTTGCTTTACGAGGAGATCCTGTGAAAAATGAATCTAATTTTATACCTGAGCCAGACGGCAATAAAAATTCAATCGAACTTTTGGAGCAGATTATCAAAATGAACAACGGTGTGTATTTAGACCGAGACATTGAGAATCCAGTTACTTCAAACTTTTGTGTGGGTGTATCAGGTTATCCTGAAAAACATTTTGAGGCACCAAACATGGCTTCTGACCTAAGATGGCTTGAAAACAAAGTGAAAGCTGGTGCCGATTATATTGTTACTCAATTGTTTTTTAACAATAAAAAGTTCATCGAATTTACCGAAACATGTAAAAAAATGAATATCAATATTCCCATTATTCCGGGTTTGAAACCATTGACAACAAAAAAACAGTTAACTGTGCTACCTAAGATATTTCATATAGATATTCCTGAAGATTTGGTAAATGCTGTGGAAGATTGTAAAGATGATAAAGCTGTTAAACAAGTAGGTATTGAATGGTGTATTCAGCAATCAAAAGAATTAAAAGATGCAGGAGTGCCTGTTTTACATTATTATACAATGGGATTAAGCGAAATCACTAAATCAATTGCGAAAGAAGTATTCTAATCATCAATTTTCACATTTCTTTCTTCAGCACTTGTATCTGATTGTAAGCCAGTTCCGCCATTTAATATATTAGAAACATTTTTAAAGTAGTCTTCTTTCACTTTCAATGCCTGATTTAAGCTATCTGTTTTATATAATAACTCACGAACATTACGTTTAGTCTCATTATTGGTGTAACCAGGAACATATTCACGCAAAGGGGTATAGAAGATTCCAACAATGATTAAAAAAGTGAAAACAACTACAAATGAGCTAAATGCAACAAAAATATTGAGTGGAGTAAGCTTAAATGAAAACTTCTCCTCAAAGGTTTCGTCATTGATCAAAACCAACCTAAGTTTGTAATGAAGACGATCAACAAATTTTTTCTTTCTACTTTCAGCCATAATTAATTAAAATTGCGAAACTAATTGATCAATTAATAATCGCATCAAATTTAAGAATAGTTACCTTATTTGAAACCTTTAAAAAATAACTTAATAAAAAACCTTAGTATTTTGTTGGCAGCTATGCTCTTGCTGATACTATCCTGCAATCCCACACGTGACAGATGGATTAATAGGAAATGGCATAGCATGACTGGGCATTTCAATATCTATTTCAATGGAGAGCAAAAATTATTAGACGCCATAACACAAATAGAGAAAACCCATGTAAATGATTTCAACAAAGTTTTAGATGTATTTCCTTATGCAGATGAGGCTTCAGCCAAGACCTCTGCTAATTTATTGGACGAGGCTTTAAAGAAATTTTCAGGTACCATACAATTACATACCATAGGAAATTATTCAGATGAAGCCTATTTCAATATCGCTAAGTGCCGATTCTTCAAAAGAGATTATTATTCAGCGGTTGAAGCTTTTCAATTTGTAATTGGTAAATATGAAAAGATAGGCTACAAAAACATCAGTTCAGCTTGGATTGCCAAATGTTATTTAGGATTAAACAAAATAGAAGAAGCTGAGGCAGTTGCTGGTCTATTAGTGTCTAGTAAAAATATTGCTGAAAACGATATTGCTGAAATTTTTGCCACTGCAGCAGATATCAATATTAGGTTGGAAAAATATAAGAGTGCCATACCAAACCTTAAAAGAGCGCTTACTGGGGGCTTATCTAAGGATCAAAAAATACGGTATAATTATATTTTAGGGCAATTGTATATGCTTACCGATAATAAACAAGAAGCCTTGTTTCATTTCAATAAGGTGATTAAAATGAATCCACCGTATGATTTTGCTTTTAATGCCAATATTAATATTACAAAAATATATGACCCGAGGGACAAACAGGCAGTAAATAAAGTAAGACGCAACCTAAAAAGAATGTTGCGGGATGATAAGAATATCGATTATTTAGACCAAATATATTTTGAACTAGGAAAATTAGAATTAAGCCAAAAGAATTTCCCAATTGCTACCAACCAATTTAAAAATTCAGTAGCAAATTCAAAATCAAACAAAGTTCAAAAGACAAAATCATATTTAGAATTAGCTAAATTATTTTTTGAAACCAAGGATTATAAAAAAGCAAAAGCCTATTATGATTCAACCGCTCAAAATATTGATCCTAAGGACAAGGACTACGAAAAAATTAAAAATACTAAAATAGTCTTATCTGATTTGATTAACAATTTAGTAGTTTTTGAAACAGAGGATTCATTGCAAAGATTGGCGAGAATAAGTCCTAACTCTCTTAAAAGTAAAGTTGAGGAATGGGTATTGAATGATAAAAAACAAAAAGAGTTAGAAGCCAAATTAGCTAAAAAAAGAGCCAAGATTGAAGAAAGCTTTCAGAAGAACCAAGGGGGTGAAGAAAATGCCCCTCCACCCCTTACCGTCTCTGCTGATGGAAGTTGGTATTTCTATAATAGCAATTTAGTGGCTTCAGGTAAAACTGATTTCTTTGGTTCAAAAAAATGGGGACAGAGGATAAATGAAGATTTTTGGAGAATAGCAGCCAAAGAAAAGTCTAAACAAAACGATGCTGATGAAAATGTTAAAAAGAAAGACACAATCCAAACTACTGTTGGAGACAAGAAAATAGAATATACAAATCAAGATGCAAATATGAGTGGACAGGAAATAAAACCTGAAGAATCAGCAGCCACATCTCTATTTGGTCCAAAAGAAAAAGATAAAGAGGCTTGGGTTAAAAATGTTCCATTTACGCCTGAGGCCAAGCAGAAATCGAATGACAAAATATTAGAGGCGCTGCATAATTTGGGTAAAATTTATTATGATAAACTGAAAGAAAACAAGGATGCCCTGAAATATTGGTTAGAACTAGAAAAGCGTTTTCCTGCCAATGAATATGAGCCTGAAGCCTATTATTACTTATACAAAATATATATTGATTCAAAAGAAAAAACCAAATCAGATAAAAACAAAAGCGACTTAATTACTCAGTATCCTCAACACCCCTATGCATTGCTTATTCAAGGAAAGCCTTTAAAGTCTGAGGATAATGACGCAAATAAATCTTTGGTACAGTTTTATGAAAACACATATGCAAATTTCACTTCAGGAAATTACAATGAAGTGAAAAGGATGAAAATAGAAGCAGAAAAGAAATTCCCTGGAAACAATATGCGTGCTAAGTTTGATTATATAAATACCTTAGCCATCGGTAAAACTGAAACCATTGAAAACTTCAAATTAGCATTATTAAATATAACTAAAGAATATAAAGAAACAGATGTAGCTAAAGCTTCGCAAGCCACTTTAGATTTATTGAACAAAAAAGAAAAAATGGTGGCCTCTGTTGGCGGAGATACCGCAGTAAGGCTTTTTGATTTAGATGATAATACCACACAATTCTATGTTTTTGCCATGAAAAACGAGAAAGCTGATTTCACCATATTTAACGAGAAAATTGCTACTTATAACGAGCAATATGCTTCCTTAGACAACCTGCGATCAAATCCAATGTTGAGCAATGAAGGCTATCAATTGTTGGTGGTGAGAGAGTTTCCTAACTTAGCTAAAGGAGTTGATTATATTAAAGGATTGAAAGCAGTGGAAGTAATTTCAAAACAAATGAATGTTACCGAACCTTACATAGAATTTATTGTATCGAAAGAAACCTTCAAAAAAATTCTGAAAGACAAACTTATTGGAGAATACAATAAGTTTTATCAAAAACGAAATGTGAATATTAGTATTAAATCTGAAGCAAATACAGAATTTAAAACAGAGATTAAAATCGAAAAGTAACAGATGAAAATGAAAGAATATTTTTGGGGAAGTAAGTATTGGAAATTCATAAAATGGCTTTGGATTGCTGCTATTTCAGGTCTGCTCGCTTTTAGTTTATTAATTGCCTTCATTTGGAATGATTTTGTTCCAAATTATAAACTTCCACCACTTGAAGAGCTTGAAAATCCTACTACCTATTTAGCAAGTGAAATCTATTCAAGCGATGGGGTGGTTTTAGGAAAATATTTTTTACAAAACAGAAGCAATGCCAATTTGGAAGATTTAAGTCCTCAACTTATAAATGCACTTTTGGCAACCGAAGATTTTCGTTTTTACCAACATTCAGGAATTGATAATAAAAGGATTTTTACCATCATTGCCTATAACCTAATGGGCAAAAGACAAGGAGGAAGTACCATTACCCAGCAGTTGGCAAAAAACCTTTTCCCACGCACTCGCTTCAAACATTTTCATCAGAAATTAATTACCAAATTACAAGAGTGGATAACAGCTATTAGGATTGAGCAACGATATACCAAAGAAGAAATCATTACCATGTATTTAAATACTGTTCCATTCAGCGGTAATGCTTTTGGTATACGTTCTGCTTCAAAGGTTTTCTTTGGAAAAACGCCCAAAGAATTAACAGCTCCTGAAGCCGCGGTTTTAGTGGGTATGCTCAAAGCACCTACAGCCTATAACCCGCTGCGCAATCCTGCGAATTCAATGAAAAGAAGAAATACAGTATTGGAGCAAATGCGTAAAAATGAATTCTTAACAGCCGATGAAACAAATAAATTCAAAGTAGAGCCAATCAAATTAGATTACAAAGAAGACGATCATAATGAAGGTTTAGCAACTTATTTCCGAGAATACTTGCGCATGGAACTGATTGATTGGTGCGAAGAAAATGGCTATAACCTTTACAAAGATGGTTTAAAAATTTATACTACCATCAACTCTAAAATGCAAATACATGCTGAGCAAAGTGTGCAAGAGCATTTACAAACCATGCAAAAGAAATTCTATACTCATTGGAAAGGTCGCGAACCCTGGGGACAATTCAAAGAACTATTAACCTATGGAATGAAGCGAAGCGATAGGTATAGAATTTTGAAAGAAATGGGTAAATCAGAATCTGAGATAATGAAGGATTTTAACACACCTGTAAAAATGCGTTTGTATAGCAATTCACGTGGTGAAATTGATACTACCATGACACCCATGGATAGCATTAAATACTATAAATATTTCATGCAATGCGGATTTATGAGCATGGACCCTTTAACAGGTTTTGTTAAAGCATGGGTAGGAGGGCATAATTACAAATATTTCAAATACGACCATGTTAATACCAATTCAAAACGTCAGGCTGGCTCGACCTTCAAACCTTTTGTCTATGCCACAGCCATTGATAATGGTATGTCACCATGTTCCATCATTCCGAATAAAGCGGTCACTTTTGAGGGCTATCCAGATTACAATCCAGGTAATGCAGATGATGAATTTACAGCACCTGAAATGACCATGTACAGAGGCTTGCAATTTTCATTTAATTTGGTTTGTTTGAATCTATTGAAACAATTAGGTCCTGATGCCATTAAAACAGTAATAAGTTTGGCAAATAAAATGGGTATACAAAGTGATATTGCTCCCTACCCTTCTTCAGCACTTGGCACAGCAGATATTTCGGTTTACGAGTTGGTGTCTGCCTATAGTACATTTGCAAATAAAGGTGT
>CANHJJ010000114.1 GCA_947460565.1 Bacteroidota bacterium | reverse complement strand
GAATGCCATAAGTCAAAGCTCCGTTTTCGTTTAGACTTAATGCCAACGAAATTTGTTTATCTGGGGAACTGACTTTAAAACTTTGTGCAAATGCACCAATTGAGCATGTCAACAAGAGCATGCCATAGACTTTTTTCAAATTCATAAATACTATTTGTTATGAAAACGAAAGTAATAAAAAACAAGTAATTACTTAGCATTGATATTTCTACTTAAATTTTACCCTAGAAATATGTAAAATTATTGAGAAAATTGTCAAAATGGGCTGAGTATTTTATAAGCCTAAAAATTTGTAAATAAATTCATTAAATAGTGGTTAAGAGAAAATTTATTATAAAAAAACAAATAATTAAAAACTAATAGTATTATTGAATTGTTTTAAATATACATGAAAAAACCAACTCATTTTCTTGTTATTGATGATGATCAAATCAATAATATGCTCTGTAAATACTCTATAAGGCAGGTAAATGGTGATTTAGAAACAATCACATTTTTAGAACCTGAAAAAGGATTTGAGTATATTATTAGCACCTATTCTTCATCTCATGCAGAAATTCCGACAGTGCTGTTGCTAGATATAAATATGCCTACTTGGAGTGGTTGGGATTTTTTGGATAAATTTGAGATGTTGGATGCACAAATAAAAAATCAAATCAAGGTATATATGCTTTCATCATCTGTTGATCCTAAAGATATGGAGAAAGCCAAAGCTAATTCAAATGTAGTAGACTATATAGTTAAACCACTTAATAAAGATATAGTTGAGAAAATAATTGATTCACATTCATAGTTTATTGTTATTAATGCCTTTAATTCAAGGTTTATTTCATAATTTTCTTAAAAGCATTTCCAAGATTATCAATCACATCTCCAATCAACATACTTTCCATACTTTGCTCTTTCAAACAGATGTCGGCTGCAAGGCCATGAATATACACACCAATTGATGCCGCATCGATGGCGCTATATCCTTGGGCTAAAAAGGCTGTGATGATTCCGGTTAATGCGTCTCCGGATCCACCTTTGGCGAGTCCTGCATTTCCACTTGAATTTGTAAAGGATATATCCGGACTACAAATAAAAGTTTCATGGCCTTTAAGTATTATGATGATACCGAATTCTTTAGCCAATTTCATGGCTTTTATCATTCTTTCTTGTTTGCTTTTGTGTTCACCAAAAAGGCGATCAAATTCTGTTGGGTGCGGTGTAAGAATGCAATGCTTTGGCAATAAGTTAATCCAATTGTATTGAGCAATTATATTAAGTGCATCAGCATCTATAACGATGGGTGTTTTTAATAACAAAGCATTTTTCACAATTTTAGAAGATTTTTTATCTGTACCAAGACCTGGTCCGATACCAATAGATTTGAAAGATTCTATGTTCACTAAAGTTTTTTCTCTAATAGCTACTATTGCCTCTGGTAATCCAATTTGAATGATTTGTCTTTCATCTTCTGGTATAAACACGGTAAGCAAACCAACTCCTGATCGCATACAAGCCTCTGATGCAATTAGGGCAGCACCCATTTTGCCCATACTACCAGCTATAATTAAAGCATGTCCATAAGTTCCTTTGTGTGAATCTAATTTTCTTGATTTTAAGATACTTTTGATATAGGTCATATTTAATTTTTTCATTGCACCATGCAAGTTAATATAATTGTTCAACCATATGGAAGTAGTTTCAATAAAATAGAAATCCAGTGTTTTAAAAAAACGTGAAAATAGACTGTTTAACCAATTAGACCGCTTTTGTCTTACATTCTAAATCAATTTTGGAAATATTGATAGGTATCATATTGTGTTCGAATACTTTTATTTCCTGCTTTGCTCACATATTGGTTTGTATTTTCAATACCAATCAACCTTGATTTGCAATTGTCACTTAACTGAATGTTAATTATATCTAAGATAATTTTTCTGGCTTGTTCATCATAAACCGGAAATGCTGTTTCAATGCGGGTTTGCAAATTTCTTGTCATCCAATCTGCTGAGGCAAGATATATTTTAGTATCACCTCCATTACCAAAAATATACACACGTGCATGTTCTAAAAAGCGGTCAATGATACTTATGACTTGTATGTTTTCACTAAGTCCATTTACACCCGGCACTAAGCAACAAATTCCCCTTATAATTAGCTTTATTTCAACTCCAGCCCGGCTAGCATCGTATAACTTTTTAATAATTTCTATATCAACAAGGCTGTTCATTTTGCCAATGATAAAGGCTGTTCTCCCGTTTTTCTTGTTTTGAATTTCTCTATCGATTAAATCTAAAAATTGTTTTTTCATGTAATCGGAAGCCACAAGCAGGTGTTTATAGGGGCCTTTTTTTAAATTTAAAAACAACATATCACATAATTGTTCAACATCTTGAGTTAATCTTTTGTCTTTTGAAAATAGAGCAAAATCACTATAAATTTTTGAAGTTACGCCATTGTAATTACCTGTGGATAGGTGAACATATTTTTCGGTAACACCGTTTTCTTTTCGGGTAATTAAACAAACCTTGCAATGTACTTTTTGGCCTTGCTTTCCAAAATAAACCAGAGCTCCCGCTTCTTGCAATTTGGTAGTCCAGTAAATGTTTGATTCCTCGTCAAATCTTGCCTGTAACTCCATCAAAACAATTACTTTTTTACCATTTTTAACGGCATTTATGAGGGCATTAACTACATTACTATGCTTGGCAACTCGATATAAAGTAATCCTAATGGTATTAACATGTGGATCGATAGCCGCATCACGTAAAAACCTAATCAAGTAGTCGAAACTTTGGTAAGGGTGATGTAATAGGACATCTTTTTTTGATATAACATCAAATAAACTTTTTGCTTTATCAAGTTCCAAAACAGGTTGGGCTGGCATTGCATTAAAATAATCTTCTTGGTTACCAACTTTTGGGAAATCCATAAAGTCTTTGAAGTTATGATATCGGCCTCCAGGTATGAGGTTCACATGTTTGAGTTCAAGTTTTTTGGCTAGTAGTTCAAGCATGTGCTTAGGCATTCTTTCATCGTATACAAAACGAGTTGGACTTCCTTTTGATCGCTGTTTTAAACTTTTTTGTATTTTATCCATGAAGCTGATAGAGTATTCTGCTTCATCTGCATCAATTACAAACTCCGCATCACGCGTAAGTTTGATGATATAGCTCTCATAATGATCAAAATCAAAAATAGAGAAGATTCGCTTCAAATTAGCCCTAATAATATCTTCCAAAATAATGATATAGGTATTTTCATCTGTTTTGGGTAAAACGAAAAAACGACTCAATATACCTGTTGGTATTTCAATTAAAGCATGCTTAGGTTCTGATTTGTGGTCGCTGTTACTCATTCTCACTGCCAGGTAAATGGAACGGTCGCGGAGATGAGGGACATTCTTTAAGTCGTCAATAACCACAGGAAATAAATGAGGGATAACTGTGGTAGTGAAGTAGTTTTTTATAAGGCCGTGTTTTTCTTCGTCTAGGTTTGTTTCATTAATTAAAAAAATTTTTTTGTCAGCCAATCGAAGTAAAATATCTCTCTCATAAATGTCAGTAAACCTATCTTGGAGGATAACAACCATTCTTTGTATTTCTGACAAAATATCATCAGGTGAGGATTGGTATTCGCTAATAGGCTTTCTGCCATTTACTCTCTGTATTTTTCTGATTTGGGCTACGCGAACCCTAAAAAATTCATCTAGGTTAGATGAGAAAATAGCCAGAAATTTTAGCCTTTCCATCAAAGGTGTATCCGGATTTTCTGCCTCCTGAAGTACTCTTTCATTAAATTTCAGCCAGCTTATCTCTCTATCTTCAAATAAATAGCTTCTATATTCTTTAATCATCTCAAGCAAAAATAAAATTTACTTAATTCATATATACAAAACTTATACACTAGCAATATGAGGTGTTTAGTATGTTCAATCTGTCATATTTTTCATTAAGGTATGCAAATTGTTAATACAATTCTAAATATTTGATGTTATGAAAAGATTATTTATGGTTGAACTTGAATTACCTGAGGTTATTGATAATGATTTCATGAAAATGATTCCTGCACATAGGGCCTATATCTCGCAATTGATAAATGATGGCACTATACAGAGTTACTCCATAAACACTGACCGCACATTGGGTTGGATTATTTTTAATTGCAAAAATGCAGAAGCTGTTTTCGAAATTGTGGAGCAATTTCCTATCTATAAGTATATTTCAATTCAACTTCACGACTTAATGATACATGACAGTGAGGCTTTTAGGTTTCCAAAAATGCACATGAACTAAGCTTTCAACGCAAAAAAAATCACTTGTTTCATTGTTTTTTACTTCTCAATTTGATTAGTAAATAAAATCAATCATCTTATATTTGCCGAATATCATGACAAAATCGGTAGCATTTTACACCTTGGGTTGCAAGCTTAACTTCTCTGAAACCTCTAGTATTGGCAGGAGTCTTGTTAATGATGGTTACACTAAAGTAGCATTTGAGCAAGGTGCGGATGTATATGTAATTAATACCTGTTCGGTTACGGATAATGCAGATAAAAAATGCAAGAAAATTGTAAAAGAGGCTTTACGTCACAATCCTCAGGCATTTGTAGCTGTGATTGGCTGCTATGCCCAGCTTAAACCTCATGAAATTGCTAAAATTGATGGTGTTGATTTGGTATTGGGGGCGGCAGAAAAGTTTAATATTAGCGAATACATTCATAGCACTCAAAAGAAAGCCGTTGCCGAAGTCAAAGATGGTAAAATAAAAGAGGTTTTAGATTACCACTCATCCTATTCAATTGGTGATAGAACCCGAACTTTTCTGAAGGTTCAAGATGGTTGCGATTATTTCTGTTCATTTTGTACCATCCCGCTAGCTAGAGGCAAAAGCCGCAGCGATACCATTGATAATGTAGTAAAACAGGCCTACGAAATTGTAGGACAAGGTATAAAAGAAATTGTGTTGACAGGCGTAAATACTGGTGATTTTGGCGTAAATACTTGTGAAAATTTCTTTCAACTACTCCAAGCATTAGAAAAGGTGGAGGGATTAGAAAGAATAAGAATTTCATCTATCGAGCCAAACTTGCTCACGGATGAAATCATTGAATTGGCAGCCCAATCAAACAAAATAGTACCACATTTTCATATTCCATTGCAATCAGGTTCTGATACTATACTTACGGCTATGCGCAGGAAGTATTTGACCGAACTATATACTTCTAGGGTTGAAAAAATTAAGGCTCTTATTCCTCATTGCTGCATAGGTGTGGATGTGATTGTTGGTTTTCCGGGTGAAGGCGAGGAAGAATTTTTAGAAACCTATAATTATCTCAACCAATTAGATATTTCATACCTTCACGTGTTCACTTATAGTGAAAGGGTAAACACTACCGCCAATAAGCTTCCGGGTAGGGTTTATAGGCATACGCGGGCTGATAGAAGTAAAATGCTTCATATACTAAGCGATAAAAAACGTAGGTTTTTCTACGAGCAAAATGTTGGTAAGACCTACAAAGTATTGTGGGAGGCTGATAATGAGCAAAACATGATGTTTGGTTTTACTGAAAATTACATCAAGGTGAAAACAACCTACGACCCAGCCTTAGTGAACGAAATAGCAGAGGTTAAACTAAGTGAACTTGATGCTGATATGGTTTTCAAATGCCAAATTCTACATTGGGAATTAGTCCAATGATGTTGTAATTAGTATTAATTAAAATTATTTAGCACATTCGCCATTTATTTAAATGCTCATTTTGGCCTTACGAAATTTTAAATTAGATAAATTCAATAGCTTGCAGATAAACCAGTTTTTAAGGTTTGGAAGCGTGTTTTTGATATCTATTCTGCTTGCCAAAATATCATATTTTAGGTACAGCGGAGGCTATGGAACTAGTATTATTAGCCGTTATGAGTTATTGATGCTTGTTAGTTCTAGTTTGAGTTTTTTTTGGGTGGCAAGTATTTGTAATACCCTTATTCCATTTTACAATGGATCAGATGAGAAAACCCAAAAACGTATTTTGTTTAATGCCTTTGCCTTGCTCACAGCTTTTTCGCTTATAGCAGGGGCTGTAACCGTTGTTATAGGACATGCCAAGGGCAAGGACATTGATTTATTTGAGATTTTTGGCTTGGTAGTATTTCTAAATACCCCTACATTCATAACGGATTATATTTTTTATCTGAAGGGCAAATACAAATCTATGTTGCTATGGGGCATTAGTACCTATGCGGCCCATTTGGTATTGTTGTGTGTGCCCTTATTTTTCAGACAATCACTGAATCTTTCAGTCAACTTGTTATTAATTTTGGCTATGGTTAAGTTTAACTATACCAT
>CANHJJ010000113.1 GCA_947460565.1 Bacteroidota bacterium | reverse complement strand
GCCATTCCATTTGATAAGAAATCACAATGGTTGATAGGTGGTTTTGAAGCACCATCTATATAAATAGCAGTATTGTTATTCCTAAATATTGAATTTGAAATAGTAGGATTTTTACTAAACATAGATATCCCTTTATATGCATGTTTAATAATTACATTTTTAAACTTGCACAGAGAGTTTAATGCTTGATAGTCGATATTAATACCAGACCAATCAGAGTTGCTACTATTATATCTACCACCTGCAACTGTGTTATTTGAATCTGCATTGGTATCTCCACCATAGTAATCATCATAATAAGATGTGAATACGATATTGCTATCTGCTGTGCCTCCGCCAAATGCCATTAATCCTCTGTTTACTTGAATGGATGCTCCAAGCAAAAATTTATTTACCACCCCTGGGGCAAAAGTTAAAGTTGCTCCTGTTCCTATGGTAAATCCATCAAATACATAAGGTATGTTGGGTATACCAGCAAATGTTCGTTTCGTAAGTGTAACATCTTGAGATAAGGTTTCATTAATGATATGAATCCCTCTATTTGTATTTCCTGAAACTATATTGCCAATTGTTGATGCTGGATAAGATAGAACCGAGGTACTAATTGGCCAACCAATGTTTAAAAAAGTTGAATGATTAATAATAGGTTGTGATACGCCTGTTAAATAAAACGCGTGGTTAATATAAGCAAACAAACATGAATCAATGGTTGGAGAAGCAGAGTATAAATTGATGGCTTTGTCCATACCTTTGAAAATAGCATTTTTGATCGTGCTTGAATCGTTGCTGATGTCTGAGAAATTAAGAAAAGTGGCAATTCCATTTTGTTGTGTTTGGCCATCTTGACCTGCATCTGCCGGGTTGCCATAATTGTCATCATCTGTAGTAGTAAATACAACAGGTGAATTAGCAGTACCCAATACATTTAACCTACCTTGCACATCCCATGAACCTCCCTTAAATACAACACTTGCAGGAATATTTATCGTTGTGCCTGGATTAATAGTTAACATACCTAAAGGGAAATAAGTTATGTTATTGTAGCCAGCAAAGTTACGAATAGGTATGGTTGCGTTTTGACTATAGGTTTGACTATAAATGCCCAGGCCAATGGTACGAATATTATCTAAACTAATGTTTGAGAATGTTGGGTTTGAAAACATATCCATGTTTACTGGCAAGTTGTTAATATTGGCTAAGGAGGTATTTGAAATTATAGGGCTTGCCGAACCTGTTATAGAAAATGCCGCTGAGTTGGATTGTTCAATTACACAACTATCCATGTTAAAAGTATTGGTACTATTTAAACGAATAAAGCCATCTAAAGTAGTATAATAACAACTACTACCACCATAACGTAAAATGCAATTCTTAAAACTGCTATTTAAAGAGGATGAATTGAAAACTAAATTGGTCCAATTATTTTTATCAGGTGCGCTTGATGTACCATCGTTGTTATAATCACCACCATACGAATCATCTTTATAGGATGTAAAAACTATTTTTTCGCTTTGCTTTCCTTGCGCTATTAAACCACCATTTACTGTAATTGCTGGGATGCACCAAGGAAAGGAATATGGAAACGATTTAATTACAACACCTGATTGCAAAGTTAATGTGGCATTGGCATCAATGGTTAAATGGTTAATGAAATAGGAAATATTGCTGATGCCTGCAAGGCTTCGTTTTTTTAGCAGGGCATTGGACGATAAATTCCAATCAACTATTTGTATGCCTCTGCTGCCATTGGCATCAAAAGAAATATTCGTAAATGTGGGATCTGATAATAAAGACATCCCGATTGGGTCAGCACTGCAATTTTGTATTTGTACACTGTCAATGATGGGGTTTGAGTCACCATCAAAATACAAACCAAAAAAAGAGCTGTTTGTAATCTTCACATCGTCCATAGGAGCTGCAGCACTGTGGTAGTTTACCGCATTCGTCCAACCACCATAATATAATAAACCAGAAAATTTTATATCTGCGCATCTAATGGCTGAATAGGCATCGTTGCTTGTTGGGTTAAAGCTAATGGTATTCCAATCACCTGTGCTAGCTTGTGTTGAATTTCCATCAATGTTGGTATCAAATGGGTTGCCCACATTGTCATCTTTAACAGAGGTAAGAATAATTCTATTTTGTGGTGTGCCATTTATCTTGAAACCCCCATCTACTGAGATGCCAACCGAATTTAATATTTTTATGACAACTCCATTTTCTACCTCTACGTTAGCACCAGTCGCAATGGTTAAATTATCTAATAATACATAAGTAATATTGGTATAGGTTGAAATGGTTCTTTTTTTAATCAAACCATTTACACTCACATTTTCACCAATAATACCCAAGCCTACTAAGGCGGCATTTGTAAAAGTAATGCTGCTGAAGACAGGATTCGCAGAAACTGATATAGCCATGGGAACGGAAGAACTATTAATCACTTGGATATTGCTTATGGTTGGATTAGATGCTTGGTAGCAGCTAATACCAATTTTGCAATTATTTATCTTGCAATTGCTAATAGTAGGGTTGGCATTAATTACACTAATGGAAGCATTACTTTGATATTGATTTGAATAATACGTTTGATTATTGCTTGCAAAGCGAATGTCACAATAATTTAAGATGGAAGCATTACTGCTGCCTTGTGCAAATACAATTCCCCCAAAATCGCCAACGGCAGGTGATGTAAAAGTACCATCTTTATTCGTATCACCTGGTCTTCCCGCATTATCATCTCTTACAGATGTCATTACGATATTGCTATCTATTGTACCATTAGCAAATAATGAACCCTCTACTAATATTTTGAAATTGCTTTGATAGTTTGGATTGGCAGGCGATTTAATAACTATTCCTTTGTTAATAGTTAATGAAAGTCCGTTTGGTATTGTTATATCACCAAGCATAACATAAGTTACGTTTGGTGAGGTGGTTACTTGTCTGATTTTTAAAATAGCGTTTGAATTTATGCTACCTCCAATCAATCCAATGCCATCATATAAATTATCTTGAAACGAAAAAATATTCAAGTTATTCATTACAGGATTGGCATCAAAGGTTATGGCAATAGGTGTTAATCCACTTGATCCAAATGTATTAGAGCTAATAATTGGACTAGAAGCATTGGTTATATATATTGCATGATAGTTATAATTGAAAATGCAATTATCTATGGTTGGTGAGGCGTAATCAATTTCAACACCTCTATCAGCATATTGTATGGTAACCCTTCTTAGTATGCATGCCGAATCTATGCTAGCATCGGGGAAATCGATTCCAGTCCAATCGTTTAATGCTGGAGCTGTTGCGCTAGCATCTCCATTGGCATCCCCTCCTAAATTATCATCTTTAAAGGAAGTGAAATATATTTGATTTCCTGGACTCGCAATAGCAATTAATTTTCCTTGGTAGACATTTATTCCTTTATTGTTGGGAAACTTCAATACATTACCATCACTTAGTTTAAGTCTACCACCCATATCAATTGAATAACCATCAGGAAAATAATAGGGCAAGTTGATGCTTGGTAATATCATTTCACTATTTAAATTATTATGATCAATCAATACATACATATTTGTGTTGCCACTAAAAGAATTTGAAGGGCCGAAAATTTTCAGTGAGGAAGGACCATCATATTTAATAGGGGTTTTGCAATTGCTAATAGTGGAAGCCGTGAGGCTGACATTTGCGTTATAAAGCAATATACCTGCATCACCACAATTATTAAAAGTACTTCCAGTAATGTTTGCAATGCCACTATCAGGCATGAAGCCAACAATATTCAAACCGTAGTTTTTAAAGTTGCTAAGATTTGTTGAATTGGCTGTCAATACCCCTCTTTCTATCTCTATAGATTGACCATAAGATAATTGACATGAGCTGAGGGAAACAATTCCTTTATTTGTTGTTGATCCAATATGAATTGTGGTCCATTTGCCAGCACTTGGTGTGATATTGTTTGAAGTGAAAATAGTATTAGAGGCATTTAATGCGCCCAAAATATACATCCCAAAACCATCATCAAATTTAATTGTAACACCGCTTTGAATTGTTAAAGTTACTCCGTCATCAACAATCAAATCTGAAGTTATAATGTAGGGACTATTGGCAGGTATTAAAGTTGTGTCGTTAGTAATTGTGCCGCTAATATTAGTGGCATTTGACTTGAAAATAAATGCTGATAATAAGCATAATGCAGTTAGTGCTAATTTTAAGTTCATTTGATATTAATTTTAGGCAATAAAAAAAATTTATTTGAAATTAAAAATAGTATATTAATTACTTAACACTTAAATTACATTAAGGAGTTAGTTTAATTATCCCCAAGCTACTGTTTATGTCAATCAAAGGATAGTCATTAAAGTCTGTGGATGCATCTCCATTTAAATCGGTTGCTAAATATCCTAAATCTCCATTTGAACTAGAAATATCTAAAGTTGGATAGTCATTGAAATCTATGGAACCATCTTGGTTTAAGTCTCCACTGTAAATACCGTAAATACCATTGCCCATATCAACTAGGTTACTGCTATAAGCTTGTCCTATTCCACTACTAAAACTATAGTTGGTTATGGCTGAAATGAATACAGGGTTTGCACTCCATGTTTCGATGGCATTTCTATGTATTACTGCAATATAATAAGAGTTGCCAATACTTGCTCCCGGCAAAATAATATTTGATAGGCCATTGATACTCAAAATTGATTTAATTGAATACTGCGTGGTATATGGAGTTGTGGCTGCATGTAATTCGATAGTAACAGTATCCGCAATACTTAAAGGTGAAGTTGCATCCGCATTTCTTGGTGCGCTTGTCATTAGATTGGTTCCAGTATATAAACCCTGAATGAATGCAGTAATATTTAGGTTAACAACATTCGAAGTTATTACTGAGTCAATAGTTGAATTTACTGAGGCGCCACTGTTATTGATGGATTTCAGTCGGTAATAGTATTTAGTATTAGGATTTAAACCTGTAACAATGCTGTTATTACCTATAACTGACAAGGCATTGTATCCAGTCATAAAACTTGTAAAGCTTCGATTTGATGATACATCTATGGTGTATGATGCTGCACCTATAGCAGATGTCCAATTTGCCTTGAAACTGCTAGTACTTATTGTATTTGCAAACAATGCAGTTGGTGGATTGCTAATTGTAATTATGCTTGATTTAGTTGAATTTCCTGAATTGCAGCTGCCAATAGATTTTACCCTAAAATAATAAACTGTTCCAGCTGCCAATCCTGTTACAACTTTGGAGTTAGTTCCCACGCTCAAAGCATTATAGCCAGAAACAAAGCTACTAAAATTTGAGTCTATAGATACATCAATTGTATAGGATGTTGCTCCAACTACACTTGACCAATTTGAGGTAAAAGAGTTGACACTTGCTGAAGCACTTGTTAGGTTTGTAGGAGCATTTAGTATGGGGTTCACAGTCACTAATACGGTATCCCTATTTTGAATTCCAGAAAGGTTATGGGTAGTCGTAACAATATAGTTGGTGGTAGAACTTGGAGTGGCATTAGGGTTGCTAATGTTGGATGCACTTAAACCTGTTATTGGACTCCATGTGTATGACAAGCCATTAACAGATGCACTACCAATACTTGTTGATGCTCCAGCACAAATACTCTTGTCGATGCCTGCATTGGCTGCTACAGTTGCTGTAACATTTATGTTATCAAGATATAATTTATTGCCATAGCCATTGATGTTTTGAAAAGCAATAATCACGCTTGATTGGCCTATATATGGCGTTAAATTAATTGTATCCTTTCTCCATTGTGTAGCATTTGGAATAAAGCTAGCTGAACCACTTCCAGCGGATGATAAGCTAGTCCCACCTTTGGCATATATCCTTGTGAAAGTGGCACCACAATCTGTAGAAAGCAAAACGGCTAAGGTGTCAGAATAGCCTGTATATGCTTGGTAAGCTACATCAAAAGATACCCTCGCTGAATTATAGTTAGATAAGTCGAACCTGCTAGTTTGAATCTCATCTTTTTGACCTACAATATTCCAACTATAATTATCAAACATCATCGAGTTGGTGGAAGTTGCAAAACCTCCAGCAGTTGATGTCTTAACCCAAGTATTTCCTATGGTTCCATTGTCTACATTTTTCCATCCAATGGGTGGATCAGTGGTTCCTTCAAACCCTTCTGAAATAGGTAGATTCCCACCACTTGTATTGATGTAATTGCTTTTACTGGCGGTACTGTTGCTGGTGCCATCTGATACAGTTAAGGAAACATTATAAACTCCTGAAGGGAAGGTGACAGTTGGGTTTGATAAAGTTGAACTTGATGGTGTGCCCCCTGTGAAGGTCCAATTTCTGCTC
>CANHJJ010000112.1 GCA_947460565.1 Bacteroidota bacterium | reverse complement strand
GTAAGAACCCATATAAAGGTATAAATAATTATTAAATATCTGCTCATTATAGCGTCAAAAATAGACAATTTATTAGAAGTCGATCAAATCAATAAAAAGGTTGCGTTTGTTTTTTATTTATTTAGACATTTGCTCGGCCATTAATACAGCTTGATAAGCATTTACAATGCCGCCTGTTTTGCATAGTGTTTTAAGCTTTGCCTTTTTACGTTTACCAGGAATAAAAACTCTTTTATTATATTTTACTGATGATTTTAAAATAATATCTTTTAACTGCGATGCTGTTAATTGAGGATAATATGACTTTAACAAAGCAGCCACACCCGCAGTAACTGGAGCTGCCATACTTGTACCGCTAAATGCTGCATATTTTGATTCAGGAATACACGAATTTATATCCACCCCTGGAGCAAAAACATCTACCCTATCTTTACCGTAATTAGAAAAATCGGCAGTAAGGAGTTTTTTTAACTTCCAACTCGAGGCTCCTACTTCAATCCAATTTGCAGCATTTCCACCACCATAAGCTTCCGCTTTAGGAAAATTATCTTCAATATCGGTATTCTTTGCATCATTTCCTGCAGCATGAATTAATAATACATTCTTGGTAAGTGCATACTTAATAGCTTCGTCAACCACATTCTTATTTGAAGAAAATGATTTGCCAAAACTCATGTTTATGATTTGTGCTCCATTGTCAACGGCATACCTAATAGCATTCGCCACATCTTTGTCTCTCTCGTCTCCATCAGGCACTGCCCTAATCACCATAATTTTTACATTATCGGCCACCCCATCAATTCCTTTTCCATTGTTGCGATTAGCCGCAATAATGCCGGCTACATGCGTACCGTGTTCTGCACTTGGACCCATAACACGATTACAGCCATATTTATTTTCATATACATCATTATAATTATCACCAACAATACTGCGAGAATCGAAATCTACATTATAACTGTAATCTACAAACTTGTTGACCTCATTCATTGACTCCTCTATGCTTCCATATACTTTTGAAAATACAAAATAGTTTTTACCACTCCTTTTTAATCCATCTAAAATAGCATTTTTTGCCATTGCATCTGATTGTGAAGTAGGTTTGTAGGCATTTAATTCATCCTTAGTAAGCGAGTCCTTAGCAGTTGATTGCTGAATTAATTGCGCACCTGCTAATATGTTTTTAAACAAACCTTGATACATAAAAAACTGACTGCTGCCCTGCTTATAAGCAGCTTTAATTTTCAAATAATACCTATATTCTTTTTCTTGTTCGGGGCTCGCATATCCTTTGCTTGTATCAAGACCATCATAGATTTTCTTATACTTAGCATACAATCGAGTTACTTCAAGGTTATCTTGATCTACATCGCCTTTTGCACCTCCAATAAAACTCCAGCCATTTACATCATCAATATACCCATTATTATCATCGTCCAAACCATTTAGTTTCTCATTAGGATTTATCCAAATGACAGATTGTAAATCTTCGTGATTCACTTCAGTACCACCATCAATAACAGCTACAACAACTGGAGTTGATTTCTTACCTTTCAGCAATTCCCTATATGTTTTTTCAGTACTCACACCATACACCTTATCCTCACTTGGATCCAAGTTAAACCAATTTTTAGGCGCTTCTTTTTGCGCAATAATTTGAATTGAAAATAGCAATGAAAAGCTACTAAAAAATAAAATCTTTTTAATCATATCAATAAATAATAAAGTGTAAATATAAAACTACCCGAAAAGGTCGGGTAGCATTTTATATATGTGGCAATAATATGTGATGTAATTGAGAAATCAATTGTTCAAATTACGCATTCGATTTTTTATGATCAGCTAGGAATTTTTCCAAGCCAATATCTGTTAGCGGATGTTTTAAAAGCGCCAAAATACTTTCTAAAGGACTTGTGATAACATGCGCACCAACTTCAGCAGATTTAATAATATGCATTGGATTTCGAATAGATGCAGCTAAAATTTGTGTTTCATATCCTTGAACTGAATAGATATGAGCAATCTGTGCAATTAAATCCATTCCATCGTAGCTAATATCATCCAATCTTCCAACAAAGGGTGAAAGATAGGTAGCACCAGCTTTGGCAGCTAATATAGCCTGACCTGCTCCAAAGACCAAGGTACAATTGGTTCTGATACCTTTTGAAGTGAAATACTTTATGGCTTTAATACCATCCTTAATCATGGGAATTTTAACTACTATGTTGTTGTGCAATGCAGCAAGTTTTTCACCTTCGATAATCATTCCTGCATAGTCGGTACTAATAACCTCTGCACTCACATCACCATCAACAATATTACAGATATCAATATAATGTTGCATAATGGCAGCGTCTCCTTTGATACCCTCTTTTGCCATAAGTGAAGGATTGGTAGTTACGCCATCTAATATTCCTAAGTCGTTGGCTTCTTTGATTTGTGCAAGATTTGCTGTGTCGATGAAAAACTTCATTTTAGTGTAAATTTGAACCGCAATTTTAAGTTAAATTTTTGGTTTCAACCAACTGATTTTTTTATCGATTTGTATTCGCAGGAATATATTCACTAAAAGGTAGCCGAAACAACAAAATAGAGCATTCTACATGTTGAAGGTAAATACCATTGCCGAGATAATTGGTGGCTCGTAAAGTGAAGTAATTTTCATTCATCAGATTGTTTAAGCCAAATTTAATTGGTAGTTTGAATGAATTATAAAAGCTTTTGTAAAAATAACCAATGGTAAAACAACAAAAAAAGAATATACGAAATGTCATTACTAAAAGGAAGTGAAACTGCAGTATGAAAATCATGACAAATACTATTTTCTTACAGCCGAATTTTTCAGTTTTTTCCTACTCAATCTTTGTTGATCAAGCATTTTTTTTAACGAATCAAACTGCCTTTGGTTATCAACGCCCGGGTGTGGTAATTGTATAAACTTCTTTCTAGCTTTGGGCTTGGTTATTTGCGCAGAAATAGCAAAACAAGACAGTCCCAAACTAATGAGACACAACAATCTTTTTATTGAATAAAACATTTTCATTTTGTTTCACATAAAGTACATACATTCCATTGGACAAATCAGATGCATCAAAACTAAAATTATTCAAACCTGCTTTTGCCTTATCTCGCAGGAGAGGAATTTCTCTGCCTTGCATATCAACCAATGAAAAGTCTACTGATAATGATTGCTTCACCTCAAATTGTACATTTACTATTTCGGAAGAAGGAACAGGATATACATGAATATTTGAACTTGATTTATTATTATCATTCATAGACAAAGACGGGTCTGTGCTTTTAACTTTTGCCAACCAAGTTGAATTGGTATTGTTGCTTCCATAGCTGCCTACCAGCCAACAAACCCCTGGTTCGTTATATTTCTGTTGAATACCCGTATAATCACCCCAACGCTCCAATGTATCAAAAAGCAATTGTATAATAGATTCACCTGCCTTCACTCGAGTTGGGAGAGATACATTTAAGTTCCTATCAATATAAGCAACAGATGTCCCAGGAAAGGTTTTATCAGAAGTGTGTGAAAAGGTAATTAAAGCACTTTTATCACCTATTCCTCCTCCAGCATAAGCAATACTTGGATAGCCAAAGTCTAATGTATCTGAAGAAATAATTCTACCCGTAATTATAGGATTTGCTTGATTCAAAAAATCAATATGACCCACATAAATCGCTGGACTAAATGTGCTGGTATCAATGGTATTTGAACCATAGTACAATGCATTATTTTGATATAAGGCAGTCAATATCCTTGCATCATTGGTTTGAAGTTTTTTCCCATTAGACATATATGCATTAGGCTGCAAACCATAACTTAAATTAGTCTTCAAAATCTTAGTAGATAGTTTAGCATTTCCACTTTTCAAACTGCCAGTAATTTCATGCAAAAACACAGTGTCATTTTGCAAGTCGCTTGGTCTTACAGAAACCAAATGCATCCAACCATTTTGCATATCATTCCCTTGTCTTGCAGGGCAAATACTCCAAATAGATTTGCCTCCAAAGGCGATATTGGTATAAGCTTTCTGAGGTAGTGAATCTCCCCTATAACCAGCTTGCTTATCTACCTGCCAAATGATGCTTTCCATAAAACCATTCTTCCAATAAGTATTGTCTTTTAAACGATTTACGGTAATAAATAAATCGTTTTTATTGATAGCAATAATGGGATAATCACTCCAACTGCTATCGCCAAAAATATTACCCGGAATGGCATAAAAATTCCAATTTTTAGTTGGATCATTGGTTTGAGTAAAACCAACAATAATACGAGTATCACCACTGTATGCACCTTGTAAAAAAACCAAGATAAATCGATCATTTTCTGGATCATAAATTATTCTGGGATCAAAAGTTCTATTCAAGTTATTTATCCCTTTTGCGATAGCAGCTAATGAACGATTAAACGCCCATTTACCAGTATCATTAAAAACACCCACGGCTTGATTTAATACGCTCACAATTGTATTTGAATTACTAATCGCCATATCGTTATCGTTAGGTGTGCCTGAACTAGTGTTCCCTTTAAATCCTTTTAACACTTCTGGTTTTGGAACACTAGCTTTATTAAGGGCCTCAGCAGCTCTTTTGTTAAGCAAGAATCTTTGTTTTCTTTGCTCATCCAAGAATTTTTTATTCATGGAAAAGTCTGTTAAAGGTGATGGATTAGCTGCTTTCAAGAGTTGCAGCTTAGGTGCATAATCAGGCTCCTCTTTTGAAAAATCAATTACACCTGATAAGGCAGTCTTTTGATAAAATTCTTTATAAGTAAAACCGTTTTGAGACAAAGCTGAAACACTCACAAAAACGACTAAAATAAATAATTGAAATATCTTCTTCATTGGTTAAAATTTAGCGGAAGTAAAAGAAAAAAAATGTAATGTAAAAGGAAGGAAAAAAACATATGTCCTTATCCATTATAATAACGCTTTTTCACAAACGGATAGGTGAAAACAGAAAATAAAATAATGAGGGCTCCCAAATAAAATTGTGTCGACATCATCTCACTTTCACCAAAAATCAATAGTGAAAAAATTACACCATAGATTGGTTCCAAATTATTAGTGATAATGACTGTAAAAGGGTCAAATTGCTTAAGTATTTCAACACTTAAAGTAAAAGCCAAGGTCGTACAGAGGATGCTCAAAATAAGTAAATAAATTAAATCATGCATTCCCAATGTTGGTAAAAATTTTTCCAATTCTCCATCAAATAATTTAGCAATAGAAATAATAAAAAATGCACCTAAAAATTCAATCAAAGTTATAACACTGCTGTTATGTTTTACTATCAATTTGCCATTATAAACCCCAAAAGCAGCTCCCGTTAATGCAGCTAACACACCATACAAAACACCACTGAATGCAAAAGCTTCATAATGCAAAATAAAAGCTAAGCCTAACAGAATAATAAAGCCATATACCAAATCTCCCCAAAAGAACTTTTTACCTAAAAAAAGAGGCTGCATGACACTAGCAAAAATTGTGATAGTACTAAATCCTGATAAGGCAATAGAGACGTTTGAAACCTTAATGGCATGGTAGAAGAAAAACCAATGAGCACCTACAATAAAGCCCATTAGTACAACCGGAATGGAGTCCTTTAATGAAATATGCAAACTATGTTGTTTAAAGTAAATAAATACAAAAAGGCTAAGCGATGAAATGAGCAGTCGCCACCAAACCAAATCGAATGCTTGTAGAGAAATTAATTTACCTAAAACAGGTGTAAAACCCCATAAAAGGATTATAAAGTGTAACCAAAGATATTTGTGTTTTTCCAATTGCGCTTACTTACTTAGGTGCATTTCTTGCCAATATCAAAGATATAATAAGAAAGACAGTTGGAGGAATCCATACGGCAAATCCAGGGTTTATAACACCGGTATTCCCTGTGGTATTAAAAATCTGAATAAGCAATAAATACATGAACATAAGAAAAATACCAACACCCAAATGGAATCCAGTACCACCGCGGCTTTTGCGGCTTGAAACAGAAACAGCCAATAAAGTTAGTATAAAAAAAGAAACAGGCACTGCTATTCTCTTGTATAGTTCCACTTTGTATTTCGGCACATTTGCAGAGCCTTTCTCTGTTTCTTGTCTGATATATGCATTTAACTCAGGATTGGTCATAGATGAAACATAGTTGCTTTTCACCACAAACTCTTCTGGTCTAATCTTGAGGAAAGTATCCAAAATGGCACCACGACTGACATATTCTCCATCAGACAAATAAACACGTTGCTGATAACTTTCAAAACGCCACATAGCTTTATCTCTTAACCATATCATGCGTGAAGCCGTTAATCTACGATGTAATTTATTATCCTCATAGGCATCAAGGCTCAAGTTAAATCCCAAACTATCATTATAATTGTAG
>CANHJJ010000111.1 GCA_947460565.1 Bacteroidota bacterium | reverse complement strand
ACAAACTTTTCCGTATTGGTCGCCTGCTAACTGAATTTCGATATGTCGAGGCTCTTGTACATATTTCTCCATGTAGATACCATCGTTGCCAAATGCAGCTTTTGATTCTTGCTTGGCGCTGTCCCATTGTTTTTCAAACTCCTCAGAGTTCCAAATGATACGCATACCACGTCCACCACCACCGGCAGTAGCTTTGATGATAACAGGATAGCCAATTTCTTCGGCTAATTTAATTCCATCTTGAAAAGAATCTAATAATCCATCAGAACCAGGAATTACAGGAACCCCTGCTTTTTTCATAGTATCTTTTGCATTGGCTTTATCTCCCATTGAATTAATCATTTCAGGGCTGGCGCCTATAAACTTGATACCATGATCGCGGCAAACTTGCGAAAATTTAGCGTTTTCAGAGAGGAAACCATAACCTGGGTGAATAGCATCCGCATTGGTTATTTCGGCTGCAGCTATAATGCTTGGAATATTTAAATAAGATTGAGCTGAAGGAGGAGGACCAATACAAACCGCTTCATCGGCAAATCTCACATGCAAACTATCTTTGTCGGCAGTAGAGTAAACCGCAACGGTTTTGATACCCATTTCGCGAGCCGTACGAATAATACGTAAAGCAATCTCGCCCCTATTAGCAATTAGTATTTTTTTAAACATGTTTTATGATTTTGAAAATAAAAAATTGGAAAATTAACTAATTTTCAATTTACTAATTAAATAGGCTCGACCAAGAATAAAGGCTGATCGTATTCAACGGGAGAAGAATTTTCAACCAATATTTTAACTACACGTCCAGATACTTCAGATTCAATTTCGTTGAACAATTTCATGGCCTCAACGATACATAAAACTTGTCCTACTTTTATTTCGTCACCAACGTTTACAAAGGCTGGTTTATCAGGAGAAGGCGTTTTGTAATAAGTACCAATCATAGGCGATTTAATTGTAATTAAATTACTAGCAGCTGGGTTATGAACAGGAGCCGCTGGTGCAGCAGGTGCCGAAGCAACTGGAGCTGCGGGTGCATAAGCTTGAACCATTGGAGCCGCTGCTTGTTGAATAATGGTGGTTTTTTCCTCTACCTTTTTGATAGAAACTTTAAAATCACCGCGCTCTACTTCCACTTCTGATACATCAGATTCAGATACTAATTTAATTAGCTCTTTTATTTCTTTTAATTCCATGTTTTTCTTTCGGTTTTAAACGAATTGTAAATGTATTTTATTAATGTTAAATTTCAAGATAATTTATATTTTTTGGCTTATTCATTTGTAAATCAGTAGCAATAAATGCTTATGAATTATATGCCCATTTAATATAAATAGCCCCCCAAGTAAAACCACCGCCAAAGGCTGCCAATACTAGGTTGTCGCCTTTTTTAAGTTTCTTTTCCCATTCCCATAAAAGAAGAGGCAAGGTACCATTGGTCGTATTGCCAAAATGATCAATATTTATCATCACTTTATCTTTTCCCAAACCCATTCTTTCTGCTGTGGCATCAATTATTCTAAGATTGGCTTGATGAGGAACCAACCATGCAATATCATCAGCGGTTAAATTGTTACGCTCCATAATCTGTGCTGATACATCAGCCATGCCTGTTACAGCAAATTTAAAAACAGTTTTGCCATCTTGGTACACAAAATGTTCACGTGCATCAATGGTTTCGTGAGTAGGCGGATATTGGGATCCTCCTGCTTTTTGGTACAAGAAATTACGGCCACTTCCATCTATCTTCAATACCGAATCAATCACTCCAATGTTTTCTTCTTCAGTAGGTTCTAGCAACACACAACCCAAGCCATCCCCAAAAATAATACAAGTGTTTCTATCAGTATAATCTATAATTGACGACATTTTATCGCCACCTACAACTAATACATTTTTGTACCTGCCACATTCAATAAAGCGTGTAGCTGTCTCTAAGCCAAATAAAAACCCAGAGCAAGCTGCGGATAAATCATAACCAAATGCATTTTTAGCACCAATTTTGTCAGCTAAAATACAAGCTGAAGAAGGAAAAATTTTATCCCCTGTAACCGTACAAAAGATGATTAAATCAAGATCATTGGCAGTAATTCCTCTTTTTCTTAATAGTTCATTAACAGCTTCAACAGCCATATCAGAGGTTGCCAATCCTTCACCTTTCAAAATTCTGCGTTCTTTAATACCCGTTCGAGAGAGAATCCACTCGTCATTGGTATCCACCATTTTTTCAAGATCCAAATTAGTTAGCACATCGGGTGGAACGTATCCACCAACTGCTGTAATGGCTGCTGATATTTTAGTCATTTTAAATAATATTATGCTTGAGTAAAATCACTACCCAAGCCATTGTTTAATGATGTATAAAATAAAACACCCCATATAGGGGCGTTCGGTAATATTAATATTTTTTGAAATTATTGCACAGGCACTAATTTACTGAATGAATCTCTAACAACTGAAATTAAATCAGAATTAATCACATCTCTAGCAGAAAGTATCATGTTTTTGAATGCTTTAGCATTGGAAATTCCATGTCCGATAATAACGGGGGCATTAACACCCAAAATAGGGGTACCACCAAAATTTTCGTAATTGAATCGTTCCATAAACTCATCTTGGATACCGCGTTTTTTCATGATGTAGTAGAATGACTCAAAAGTTTTAAGAACAATATTACCTGTAAACCCTTCGCAAACAATCACATCACACTTATCACTCATAAAGTCTCTACCTTCCACATTTCCGATGAAATGGAAATCTTCAGATTCTTCCATCAGCTGATGAGCAGAAACAGTAACCAAATTACCTTTCTCTTTCTCTTCACCTATACTCAATAGTCCAACTTTTGGGTCGCTGTAACCATATACATGTTTCATCATCAAACTACCTAATACAGCAAATTGATACAAAACATCAGGCTTACAATCGGCATTAGCGCCTACATCTAAAACAAGTGCAAATTTTCCATTTAGTTTAGGAACCATAGCAGTGATGGTAGGTCTAATAACCCCTTCAATAGGTTTGATTGAGAACATAGAACCTACGAGCATAGCGCCTGTATTTCCGGCACTCACAAAGCCATCAATTTGTTTTTTAGATAACATGCCAAATCCAACTGCAATGCTTGAATTTTTCTTTTGAGAAATGGCTTTGGTTGGATGTTCGCCCATACCAATCACCTCAGTGGTATGAACGATTTCAAATCGATCATCACTTATCCCATTAGATTTGAGCATATTAGTAGCTTGCTCACTATCACCAATCAATACGATTTTGTCATCTGGCCCAATTTCTTGCAAAGCCAAAATGGCGCCAGCTATGGCTTCTTTGGGAGCAAAATCGCCACCCATAATATCAAAACCTATTCTCATACTATATGTAGTTGAAAGAAGAACTTGTTAAGTTCTGTGTTATATATCTTTTTTCATATCAGGGAAAACTTGTTTTCCGCGATAAAAACCATCAGCTGTAACACGATGACGTAAATGAACTTCACCAGAATTTGCATCAACTGATAATGTAGGAACAGCACCTTTGTAGTGTGTACGTCTTTTGTCTCTGCGCGATTTCGAAATTTTTCGTTTTGGATTTGGCATAGTAGTACTCTTTTATTGTATTAGTTATTATTAAATATATCCTTTAATTTATCCCAACGAGGGTCGGTATCTTTTTCACCATTCTCCTCTTCGGTTTCTTCAACATGTGTTATTAAACCTATTTTAGCTAAAACATCTTTGTTACAAGGCTTTGGTTCAGGCACTTCATCACAACTTTTTTTAGTTGGAATGGCCACTACAAAGCTTTCATACAAATACTGTTTCAAATCGTATTCATGTTCCCCACGGTTCAGATATATAATCTCATCATCTGCAAGGTTTTCCGAATCACTAAATTTAATAACAAGCTTAAATTCATGGCTGATGGGCATATCCACTGCGGCTAAACAAGTATCGCAAACCACATTGGCTGTGCCACTCAGCGTAAAGTCAAGGTCAAGCATGTTTTCGGTTTTGAAAAGGTTCAGCTTTATATCAACATCTGCCTGTTTTACAGGCGAATACTCATAATCTGACAAAAACTTTTCGTCAACCTTAAACTCAAATTGGTTTGCACCCGCTCTAAGCTTTGGAAACTCAATCATGTATTCTTTCGACCTCAAGGCTTTTTTAAATTTAAGCCTGCGAAAATAAGAATTTATAAATACAATGCTTAATTTTTTTTATATCATCTTAGACTGCATTTTCTTTACCTTCGCCCTCTTTTATAAAACAGACATGGGAAAACGCAAAGTAAACAGACAAAATCCAATATTTTTAAACGACATTACCATTGAGGCGGCAGGTGCCGAAGGAAAAGCATTGGCAAGGCACGAAGGTAAGGTAATTTTTATGGATTTTGGCGCTCCTGGTGATGTAGTTGACATTAAAATTCACGAAAAAAAGCAGAGCTATTGCAATGCTACCATTATTGAAATAAAAGAAAAATCAGTTGATAGGGTTGAACCTTTTTGCTCACATTTTGGACTGTGCGGGGGTTGCAAATGGCAACACCTGAGCTATGAAGCCCAGCTAAAATTCAAACAACAACAAGTGCACGATGCCTTTGAACGCATCGGAAAGTTCCCCTTCCCTGCCTTACAGAGCATTGTTGGACCCAAAAACATAACCCATTACAGAAACAAACTGGAATTTTCGTTTACCGACCGAAAATGGCTTGATAGCATGGGAGATAAAGAAAATATGGCTGCCCATGAGCATGCGGGTGTTGGCTTTCACATTCCAGGTAGGTTTGATAAAATTTTGGATGTTGATACATGCTACCTGATGGACGATTTGCAGAATAAAATCAGACATTGTGTGAAGGATTTTGCTGTTGCCAATGGCTTTACTTTTTTCAACGCCCGTTCGCAAGAGGGTTTCCTGCGTTCTATGTTTGTAAGAAATACAAGCCTTGGCGAATGGATGGTAATTATTGTTTTTAAAGAAAACAATGCGGATGATATTCAAAAAATGATGCAACATGTGAAGGAGTCTTTCCCTCAATTGACATCATTGCTTTATATCATTAACGACAAGCGAAACGATACCATTTACGATTTGGATGTGCATGTGTTTTCGGGCAGAGAATACATCATTGAAAAATTAGAAGATTTAACCTTTCATATCCAACCTAAATCTTTTTTTCAAACCAATACCGAGCAAACCCTTACACTTTATAGCCATACCCGCGACTTTGCAGGATTAACGGGCGAAGAAACAGTGTATGATTTGTACACGGGTGTAGGAAGTATTGCCAATTTCGTGGCGCGAAATGCCAAATCGGTGATTGGTATTGAATCGGTGGAGGCTGCCATTGAAGATGCCAAGGTGAATGCGGGTTTGAATAATATTACCAATACCCACTTTTATGCGGGTGATATGAAAGATGTGTTAAATGTTGAGCTAATAGCCATGCATGGCAAGGCAGATGTGATTATTACCGATCCACCTCGAGCAGGTATGCATGAAGATGTGGTGAAAAAAATAATGGAAATGAGTCCTGAAAAGATTGTGTATGTAAGCTGCAACCCAAGCACACAAGCAAGGGACATTGCTATGCTTTCTGATAGGTATGAAGTGGTGAAAGTACAACCCGTAGATATGTTTCCACATACCCATCATGTGGAGAACATTGCTTTGTTGAAAGTAAAAAACTAAACAAACAAAGCAGTAGATTAGAGATATTACATTTTTGAACAATATATTTGCCTGCTAGCCGCCTAATCAAAAAATAATTGATGACGAACGAAGAAGTATTAAAAAAACTACTTGATACACTTAAAGACGATTTAGATTTTTACAATGACTTGTTGAAAGAACTAGCTGTGGATATTATGGCTGAAGGTTATAGTAAGTTCCCCATTTTTGTGGCTCATCAGCATGAAGTAAAATTGGGAGAACTGGTTTTGGACCACAAGGAATATGCTAGGGATTATAGTATTAATGCCACCACTATTGAAGAGTTAATAGAAAAAAAACTCATTGCGGCTGAAAAAGAAAACGATTTCAAACAGGCTTATAAAGACCCACGTAAATTTATGTGTATCCTTTTTGTGAGACCCGATGGAGCCAATTTTATTTTTATGCCATACAAGAAAAACAACAACAGAAAAGACGAAGAATAAATGCATCAACCCAAAGTAGCCGCAGTCATCATTCATTGGAACCGATGCAAATTGCTTGAGCAGTTTTTGCCTTTTTTGATGGCATCTACTTATACCAATTTGGAGGTGTATGTTGCCGACAATGCCTCTACTGACGATACCATTCCTTTTTTAGAAGCCCACTACCCTAGTGTTAAAATAATTAGGCTTGATAAAAACTATGGCTATGCAGGTGGCTACAACGAAGCGCTTAAGCATGTGAAGGCAGACTATTATGTATTAATTAACAACGACATTGAAGTTACACCGGGATGGGTTGAGCCTGTGATT